>ONKB01000074.1 GCA_900318305.1 uncultured Prevotellaceae bacterium
ACAGCTACAACTAAGAAGACAACTACAACGGCAAAGAAGAATACCGCAACATCGAAAACCTCAAAAGCTACAACAACCACTAAGAAAAAATAACCTTCACTGGAATGGGAACAAAGTAAAACCCTGAAGATTTGAATTGAATCTTCAGGGTTTTACTTTATCGTCAGCTGATGTTTTACTTGCTCTTCAACTGCCTTACGGGGAAAGTGAAATAGGTTTCGGGGAACGGCTCGTTGACCAGCGTAAAATGCCACCACTCTGAATCAATTCCCTTAAATCCGTGGCTTAACATCGCACGGCGAAGTATCATCCGATTCTCAAACTGCTCAGCAGTAATACTGTCAGAATTAAGGTATTCTCCCGTCTCGGGATTGCCACCAAAATCCGGATGACTCTCATAACCGAACCAGTCAAAGGTTCCTCCCATATCAACATCCTTCTCCTTTGCCATATCAAACAGAGTAAGGTCAACTGTAGAGCCACGTGTATGACCACTCCTTTTCATTATATACTCTTGCTCAAAAAGAACGCTTTTGTCAAGATCGGGATAAAAATATGGTTTCATGATGGTGTCGCTAACATCAGCCGCCCACCGTACAAAATGGTCCACCGCCATCTGAGGACGATAGGCATCAAATATTTTCAGGACATATCCCTGTTGCCTCAACTCGTCACTGACAACTTTCAAACTGTCAGCAGCCTGTTTTGTCAACAATGCCGTCGGCTCCATGTAACCATCCACACGAGTGCCCACAAAATTGTATGTGCTGAAATATCTGATTTCAAGAATAACATCAGGAACAACATCAGAGATAGTTACAAACTGACTTGAATCCTCCTCTAACTTATACTTCTGATTCTTATCACAACAACCGACAAGAATGACTCCTGTCAGAACAAAAACAGAAAACAGTTTCATAAACATGCTCATAGCTACAAACATTTAAATTGATTGACTACTCTTCTTATTTCTTACTTTTTTTAGCAAATTCAGCTTGGGCTTTAGCCATCTGTTTGCGGAATGCCGGACTTGTTTGAAGTTTAGCATACCCTATACTGGCTGCCAGACGGCTTGTATCAACATCGCTTTGCCAATGTGCTCCAACAATGACACGGCTTTCGCCATACATCCATGCACGTGCATAAAGTCTTTCTGCCGCTGCAGGATTAATCTCAGAAAGCAACAATGCCGTACTCCATCCACGAATGGTATGTCCTGAAGGATATGAGCCTTCACCCCGCACTTCATCCTCCTCTTCTATTGTCAGGAGATGCTCCTGAAAATGCTCAAACGGACGTACACGCTTAAAATATGCTTTGGGCTGGACGCGAATAAGGTCAATTGTAGACATACTGTTCATCAGGAGTTTCCAAATTTCGGGAGTATTCTCCTTCGACAATTCCATCCCGAAAGAATCATTAAATGTAGTAAACAATGCCTCAAGTGTCCATACCGCATCACGCCGGGCAATGTCAGCACGTTCTTTATTGAGACGCTGTCTCTTGCCCCACATGTAACGCAGGACGTCATGGTCAAATTCCGTACCTACCGTGTCGGGAGGAGCCGGCAGACATTTTACAAGGTCTGGCATTTCCTCCATAGTAAAATATGTCTCAATCTTTTCTTGTGCCACCACTTGCATGGCACAGCATAACACAAAGACGCCCACAAGCATCTTAAAGAACATAGTTTTCATTTCCTGTTTATTTCTTTTTTATAATTCTTTTTGTCACACCAAAAGCACCAGTCGGGCAGACAAGGCGGCAAAGATGACATCCCACACAGCGGTTAGCATTAATACGGGGTAGCCTCGTCTCAGTATTGAACTCTATTGCCTGATGTCCACCATCCTGACATGATATATAGCATCGGCCACAACCGATGCAGAGTTCTTTATTCACGCGGGGATAAACTATCGTCTCCCTGTCAAGGTCATGAGGAGAAACAAAACGGGGCAACTCCTCACCGACTATATCTTCAAGATTGTCAATACCACGCTCAGCAAGATAGTTGCTCAAACCCAGTATCATATCTTCAATGATGCGGTTCCCATATTGCATCACAGCTGTACACACCTGAACATTACGACATCCTAACTGAATAAATTCCAAAGCATCCTGCCAATTCTCAATACCACCTATTCCACTCAGCTGCAAGCCCTTCAACTCAGAATCCTGGGCCAGTTCAAGAATAAAACGCAGAGCTAATGGTTTAACTGCTCGTCCCGAATAACCCGATACAGTCTTCTTCCCAGAAACATCACTATGGCTGTTCATCGTCACCGACTTGATGGTATTTATGGCAGACACGCCATCAGCCTTTGCCAAATAAGCCCCTTTTGCAGGCTGAGAAATATGGGTAATATTGGGTGTCATCTTGGCAATAACAGGAATAGACACATGTTTTTTGACACAGGATGTATACATATTTACCAATTCAGGATCCTGGCCCACATCACTGCCCATACCTTCCAGACGCATTTGGGGGCAGGAAAAATTGAGTTCAATTGCATCCACCCCTGCTTTTTCTGACATAATTGCCAACTGAATCCATTGCTCCTCCGTCTGCCCCATAATAGAAGCTACAACAACTTTAGTAGGATATGCTTTTTTAAGACGACAAAGAATATCGAAGTCAACATCCATGGGATTCTCGCTAAGCTGCTCCATATTACGGAAACCATAGAACTCGTTGGTAACATCTTTGACGGCATCAAAACGAGGAGACACTTCTTTTATATCCTGTATACAGATGGTTTTATAGACAACACCTGCCCATCCTGCATCAAATGCACGTGCCACCATGTCGTAATTCGTAGAGACAGCTGAGGAAGCCAGGAAGAAAGGATTCTCGCATTTTATACCACAAAACTCTATAGCCAGAGAAGGAGCCATGCCCTTTGAAGGCAACTCCGACAAACAGAATTCGTCTTTTTGCAAGGCATTTACTACCTCCCTGATTCTGACAGGACGGTCATAATGAATACACTCTCGCTCAGCATTTTCCAAATCCTTTGCTGTACAATCCTTTATCCAAGAAAGAGCAAATTTCTCATTACCAAATCTTATCGCACGAAGAAATCTTGCGGGATTGCCCTTTTTACATGCTAAACTACAAGGAGCATCTTTGCACATCAGACATCGTGCTGCTTCTTCAAGTACATGTATGTTTTTCATTTTCATAAAACTTTCTGTTACAAAGATACCGAATAATTATTTGCTTATATACAGAACAAACTGTATTATTTTGAGTAAAACCAGAAAATTTCTCCGAACACTTTTACCTCATTTATCCTGAGGTTTTATTTCAAACTGCTGTTATTAGTCTTCTTCCCGTACAGAAGGATAACTCGCATCGATATACCAAAAGTTCTTCCCAACACAACAAAAAAGCAACGTGCTTTTACACGTTGCTTTTTGTTTTATCCAGCGGAGAGAGG
>ONKB01000075.1 GCA_900318305.1 uncultured Prevotellaceae bacterium
CTAATTATTGACAGCGATGCAGAAGTGCTATCTGACGATTTCATAAATAAATATCTCTCCCATACAGAGGGCAACGATGTAATTTGCGGAGGAATAACAACTTCCCGGAAACACAAACGCAAGGACAATCTTCTACGATATAAATATGAAAAAAGCGCCCAGAGCATACGCTCACTGACATATCGCAATGCCAACCCCTATCAACACTTCTCGTCATTCAACATACTGATAAACACAAAGGTATTCAACACCGTCAATTTTGATGATTCCATCAAACAATACGGCTATGAGGACACCTTATTCGGGATAGGACTAAAAAGGAATAAATACAAGATTGTTCACATAGACAACCCATTAATCCACTCAGGAATCGACACAAATTTAAGCTACCTGACAAAAACAGAACAGGCTCTCCAAAACCTTGTTTTACTAAAAGACAAACTTCAAGAGGGTTCTGTCCTGTACCAGACATACCTGAAGTGCAGAAAAATCCATCTGCTCCCACTGATAAAGATATGGCACAAACTGTTCTCAAGCGTTGAACGACGCAACTTACTAAGCCGCCACCCCTCACTCTTTGTTTTCAAATTATACAAATTAGGATATTTCACCGAACACAACAAGTAAAATCCTCTATCTTCCGGCAAACACAAAAAGAAGAGGCTACATTGGTGACGTGATGAAACTCCGAATATAATATGGATAGAGTTGTCTCCTGTCTCTGTAATCTGCTCTAAGGCAGCCCGCCATTGACTCAGAGAACTATTTTACTCGGTAGTATAAACAATTTGATGAGAATCCCGATCTGACCCAATGCAACCTCTGTTCTATAATCTATTGCAAATATAGTCAAAAATATTATTCCAGACACATTTTCTGGATTAATTTCTTCTATTCCCAGACTATATTGGTGCTGTAACTGCTGCGTTTTTCCCACTTCAGCAGGTCGGCAATGGTTGAGATTTTGGCACGGAAGGAGAAATTAAATGACGTGTAAGGTTTCAACACCACTGAGCAAGTCATGGAGAAACAATGCAGATCCCTACTCAACGATGCAGTAGTCATGGAGAGTTGATGATAATTGAAATCGTATCCCGAATTAAAACTGATATTCCAACCTTCAGACAAAGATACATGGCCTGAGAAATTCAAGTTCTGGGTAAACTTGTAGGGGTATCTCATCGTTTTTTCATTAATCTTGGCAGAAGTATTCTCCCGCATCGAAATACCATAAGAAACCGTAAAGCTCCATGGAATGGAAAAAGCCATATAGCCATCAGGATTTATTTTTGAGCGCTCACGTTCCTGAGTAGAATTATTGCTCTGCAACTCAGGATCTACATTTGATTCATTTACATCCTCTTCATCCAAATCATCATCATCTTCAGGTAGATTATCTGTTTTGTTGTCTGACTGTTTCTTTTCCTTCTTTTTGAACGTGGAATTATTAAAGGTATATGACAAATTTTGAGACATACCCTGGAAACGTCCAAAACGTCCGTAACTCCATTCTGTGCGATCTCCTACTACAACGTTGCCATTCTCGTTGAATTTGTAAGCATAGGTGGCAAACATCGCAGCCATACTGAATGTATAGCGTTTAGTCAGTTTCAAACGTATCCTTGTTGACAAATCACTCCACGGACGGGTGGCAGCAGCCATATTATACGACATATTTGCAGATAATTCATCAATCAGACTAATTTTCTTCTCTCCAGTAGAATCAGCATCACTTTTCACCTTCATCTCGACATTATTGCTTAAAGACAACGAGATGCTTCCTGTTTTACCACTTCCCGGAACACCGTAGAGACCACTTGAGAACGGAGAATATGACACTGTGGAGACATTACCATTGGCATCCGTCTTGACATAGGTGTCATAATATCCATAAGAACTAACGCTGAAATCAGGAGAATAGTTGTATGAAAGCGACGGCTTCAACACATGGCGAACAGCTATTATCTTCTCTCCGAACAATTTCTTCCAGGGTTTATAGAAACCATAAAGAGTTGTACTTGCTGACAAAGCTGCATCCCAATTATAAACATTGTAGAAACCGTAAATTGTATCTCGAGCTACTTTCTGATTATCAACATCCCAAGATTGCATGATTTTGTTAGTATACATACGATCTCTGAAATTGAGTGTTGGAGACACATTTATATACTTGAAGACTTGGAAAGTGGCACTCACAGGAATCGTATGAAGCATACCATTGCGCCAATCCTTAACAAGACTACTTTTCAATAGCTTATCCTCTTTGGTCATAATGCTATTGCTTAACTGGCCTGTATAAGTCATTGAGATTTTCTCATACCAATGTTGTTTCCCTGCCAGTTTTTTCCGTTTAAACGGATAAAAACGTGAAACAGCAATATTCAAATCTGGCAAAGTCATCGCTATTGTTGAATCCTGCATATTCTGACTTAAGTTACTTGAAGCCGAAATCGTCATATTCAGACTGGGAATCGTTCGCGAATAGCTGACACTACTTGTACGAGTACTTTGAGTAGCAGCAACAGGATTATACTTTCCCGCCAGGTCATTCCTTTCAAAATTAGATGTAGCAAAATTCACACTGGCAGACAGGTTGGAATACAAGGAAGCCTTCGTGTCCTGTCTGTGAGACCATTGAAGCTTGAAACTAGTCGTTTTTGTGTAATCTGGCATATTCTTCTCACCCTCGACAGTATTCTGATAATTAGCATAAAAATTGCCAGAATACTTATATCGTTTACGGTAGGTTGAGGATGCATTCAGACCCCAAGAGCCTTTGGTATATACCTCACCCAGCAAAGTCAAGTCCATACGGTCATTTATGGCAAAATAATATCCCCCGTTGCGCAAATAAAAACCACGGGATGTCTCAGAACCATATGTCGGCATCAGGAAACCGCTGGAATAAGAACTGGTAAACGGGAAAAATCCCATCGGAATAGCAAATGGCAAAGGCACATCTTCAACAACCAAATATGCTGGGCCGAAAATAGCCTCCTTACCAGGATACACCTTAGCTCTTGACAATGCGAGATAAAAGTGAGGTGGGTCATGATCACAGGTCGTATATTTTGCATGCTGTAGGAACAAGGTTCCGTCACCACTACGCTTCGAAGATTCACTATTAAGGAAACCATCTCCCTGAGCTGTAGAGACATGCTTGATGAAACCCTTTTTTGTCTTGAAATTATAAGTCATCTCCTCACTCTCATAATTATCAGACTTTTGAGTATATACAGGCTTGCCTGTCCATACACCAAGCGTATCTTTTATTCCGACGGCATGCGCAATGCTACTATCATTGTTCATGGAAATAATCGCCGCCTCCAACTGCATATCCTGATATACTACTTTACTGCTTCCATATAACGTTGAAAGTCGTGTATCTGCATCATATGTTGTAGAATCAGACGCCTCATATTGTACCGGAAAATCCAAACCGCTACTCTTCTTCGCCGAGTCTTCTGCCAACGAATCAGTCACCAGGCTATCTGAGCGCAATGAATCAAAAAGCATAGGGCGTATGCTGTTTTGTAGTGTATCTTGACGAGATGGAGATGTCTGCTTACCTTCAGCAGATTTCCTAATAGTAGCATGAGAAATATTAGCAGATTCTTCACTTTTAATCGAATCCATCATAGAGACAACATCTGCATGTCTTGTCCCTGCAGAGGTATCAACAGCGATACACATCATAGTGACAGAAAAAAAGAGCAGAAACAACGTTGTCCTCATGTAAACTCTATGTGCTAAAATCATACAAAATTACACAATTTCACGAACTCCAATGGTTACAATATGACAAAAAGGGTAATAATATGCAAAAACAAACCAAACAGCATAGCCACATCAATCAATCACATTCTAATAAATCCTAAAAGTCACTTTTCTGACACGAATAATTTTACCTACAGAACGCAATTAGTACGGATGCATTTAAATCGTGCTATTTACAGATAATCAAATATAATTTTGTAAATTTGCCAATTAATATAGACAATCCATAATTATCAACACACAATGAAACACTTTTTATTACTCACACTCGCAGTATTTTTTTGCATTACAGCAGGTTATGCAGAAAACAGAGCAGAAAAACTGGCAAAGGAAATATATAAGCCAAAGTCAAAATATGTCTTAGTCGTCGCTCATAGAGGAGACTGGAGAAATGCCCCAGAAAATTCACTTCAGGCATACAAGAATTGTATAGAAATGGGGGTTGATATGGTCGAAATCGATATTCATAAAACCAAGGACAACCAGTTCATCATTATGCACGATGCCACAGTTGACCGTACAACAAACGGTAAAGGAAAAATCTCAGACATGACTCTTGATGAAATCAAGAAACTGAAGTTAAGGTCTGGACACGGTGTGGTAACACGCCATAGCGTACCGACACTTGAAGAAGTACTTAATCTCGTCAAGGGGAAAATCCTCGTCAATATAGACAAAGGCGATAATTATTTCGACGAGATTTACGATCTTCTGGTCAAGACTGGTACAGATAAACAAGTTGTAATAAAAACCTATGACAACTTAGCTACCATTCAGAGCAAAACCAAAAATGACGTAGTACATAAATCCATCTTCATGCCTATTATCAATTTAGACAAGAAAGAAGATGCAGAACAAGTATTAAACGACTACATGGCAGTAAAGCCTGCCGCATACGAAGTGGTATTCAAGAAAGAATCCCAAAAGCTCTTTTCCGTATTGGAGAAGATTAAAGCATCAGGCAGTAAACTCTGGATAAACTCTCTATGGGCAAGCCTGAATGCCGGTCATGATGACGATCTGGCTGTTGAAGAAGGGAAACCTAATGATGCATGGGGCTGGATATTGGATCAAGGAGCAACAGTAATACAAACAGACAGACCTGCCCAACTTATCAAGTATCTTAAAAAGAAACACAGACACTAATAGTTTCACACACTTATACACGCTATAGCCATGATGGTATTACAATTAATCATCGTCTTACTGGCTTTATATATCGGATCACGTTATGGAAGTCTGGCTTTAGGAGCCATCTCTGGTATTGGTTTGGTATTATTAGTGTTGTGCTTCGGTTTGAAGGTGGGTACACCTCCTACTGATGTAATCTATATCATTATCGCCGCAGTTACATGCGCTGGTATGATGCATGCCTCTGGAGGAATAGATTGGCTAGTTCAAATCGCTGAAAAACTGTTGAGGAAACATCCTGAACATATCACATTCTATGCGCCTTTCTGCACTTTCTTTTTAACAGTAATGATTGGTACAGGGCATGTCGTCTACACGTTGATGCCTATTATCTGTGACATTTCCTTAAAAAAGGGAATACGTCCCGAGCGACCTTGCGGCGTGGCATCCATTGCCTCTCAGGTAGGCATCACATGCTCACCTATTGCCGCTGCGGTTATAGCATTCACAACTATTTCAGGAGCCAACGGTTTTAATATCACTGTTCCACAGGTATTAATGATTAGCATTCCTGCGTGCACAACAGGTCTCCTGGCAGCCGCTTGGTGCTCATATCACAGAGGATTAGACCTTGATAAAGACCCCATATTTCAGGAACGCCTAAAAGACCCCATACAATACGAGCACATGTATGGCGATACCGCTACCATGCTAAACAAAAACATATCAAAAGAGGCAAAACGTTCTGTATATATTTTCCTTGCCGCTTTGCTTGTTATTGTTATCTATGCCTCATTCCAGGAACTTTTACCCGTTTACAATGAGGTTAAAGCAATTACGGGTGCACCTGATTGGAATGGTCTGAAACCCGCTCAGGTCGCTAAAGCGGGGTTGGTTATTGAAGGAATTACACAACTCAAGGCAACCCCCGTGAAGATGAACATAGTTATCCAAATCACCATGCTAGCCGCCGCTGCTTTAATGATAATCTTCTGCAAGGCAAAACCCAAGAAAGCTGTTTCTGGAGCCGTTTGGCAAAACGGGATGGTTGCAGTTGTTGCCATATACGGTATTGCTTGGCTGGCAGACACATATTTCAGCAACTATATGGGTTTCATCCAGGAAAATCTTGCCGGAATAGTATCAAATTACCCATGGACAATCGCCATGGCTTTCTTTGCCGTTTCTATCCTGATTAACTCTCAAGGTGCGGTTGTAGTATCCATGCTTCCATTAGCATACACATTAGGAATACCCGGCCCAGTTCTTCTTGGCGTATTTCCGAGTGTTTACGGTTATTTTTTTATACCCAACTATCCCTCAGACATTGCTACTGTGAATTTTGACCGAAGCGGGACAACCGTTATCGGCAAATACTTACTCAACCATAGTTTCATGATGCCTGGTTTAGTCAGCGTTATTGTGGCAACCATTGTTTCCACCATCTTAACTCAAATATTCTATTAAGAAGATATCAGAAAAACTTTTAACATGATAATAATATGAAGAATTCTATCGAACTACTTAATCGCGCTGCAAACAACATAAGAATCTTGGCAGCCTCAGCTGTAGAAAATGCAAAGTCAGGCCACCCTGGAGGTGCAATGGGCGGTGCAGACTTTATTAATGTATTATATTCAGAATACCTCAAATATGATCCAGAAAACCCGACATGGAAATGTCGCGACCGTTTCTTCTTAGATCCAGGACACATGGCTCCAATGCTGTATTCTGTACTGGCTCTTTCTGGGAAATTCACTTTAGAAGAACTGAAAAACCTCCGCCGCTGGGGATCACCCACTACAGGTCACCCTGAATTGGATGTTGAGCGTGGTATTGAGAACACCTCTGGTCCACTTGGACAAGGACATGTTTTTGCCGTTGGTGCCGCTATTGCTGCAAAATTTCTCGCAGCAAACCTCAAAAACGACTCTTATGACCAAGAACGCATCTATGCCTATATCAGTGATGGCGGCGTGCAAGAGGAAATCTCTCAAAGTGCTGCGCGCATCGCAGGTCATTTAGGACTTAACAATTTGATTATGTTCTATGATTCCAATGACATACAGCTTTCAACGGAATGTAACGAAGTAACCTCCGAGAATACTGCCATGAAATATCGTGCATGGAATTGGAATGTCATTAACATAAATGGTAACGACGCAACTGAAATCCGTCAGGCACTTGATGCTGCATTAGAAGAAAAAGAACGACCTACTCTTATCATCGGCAAATGTATTATGGGTAAAGGCGCTCTAAAAGAAGACAACACTTCATATGAGCGTAACTGTAAGACCCATGGTGCTCCTCTGGGTGGAGAAGCTTTCAGAAACACCGTCAAAAACTTGGGAGGAAACCCAGATGATCCTTTTGTTATCTTCAATGACGTCAAGGAACTCTATGCACAGCGTCAGGCAGAACTTAAGAAAATTGTCACTCAACGATATGCAGAGGAAGCAGCATGGGCAACCCAAAATGCTGACCTCGCCAAGAAAGAAGCAAGTTGGTTCACTGGAAAGATTGAAGCAGATATTGACTGGAATGCCATTGAAGTAAAGAGCGGTATGTCCACCCGAGAGGCATCACGTGCCGTTTTGGGTGAATTTGGAAAGAAAGTTGAAAACCTCATCGTATCTTCTGCAGATTTGAGCAACTCTGACAGGACAGACGGATATCTGAAACAAACCCATAACATACAAAAAGGTGATTTTACCGGAAAATTCCTACAAGCAGGTGTCAGTGAATTAACCATGGCATGTATATGTATTGGTATTCAACTTCATGGTGGTGTTCATGCTGCTTGCGGAACATTCTTTGTATTCTCAGATTACATGAAGCCTGCAGTACGAATGGCTGCGCTAATGGGTGTTCCCGTCAAGTTTATTTGGTCGCACGACAGTTTCCGTGTAGGAGAAGATGGTCCTACACATGAACCTATCGAACAAGAAGCCCAGATACGTCTTATGGAAAAGATTAAGAACCATAAAGGTCTGCCTTCTCTTCTCGCACTTCGTCCAGCAGATACATATGAAACTGTTTCTTGCTGGAAACTTGCTTTAGAAAACACCCAAACACCATCAGCTATCATCCTGACACGTCAAAACATCATTGACCTGCCCCAGGGTACTGACTATACTCTTGCCGCAAAAGGAGGTTATATTGTTTATACTGACGATAAACCTCAAGTAGTACTTGTAGCAAGCGGTTCAGAAGTTTCTACTCTCGCACAAGCTGGTGAATTACTTAAGAAAGATGGCATACAATATCGCGTTGTCAGTATTCCGTCTGAAGGTTTATTCAGAAGCCAAAGCAAAGCATATCAACAGGAAGTGCTTCCCGAAAACATCAAACGTTTTGGTCTTACAGCAGGTTTACCAGTAAATCTCGAAGGTCTCGTCGGTGAAAACGGGAAAGTATATGGTGTAAGCACTTTTGGATTCTCAGCACCTTACAAGGTATTGGACGAGAAATTAGGTTTTACACCAGAACAAGTTTACAATCAAATTATTGACTTCCTTAAATAATATCCTGCAATGGAAATCCAGATTAATAAAGTAGGCTTGGCGTCTGATCACGCAGGATATGAACTGAAACAGTTTGTCAAGACTTATCTTGACAAACTGAAACTACCATATAAAGACTTCGGTAGTTTCAGTTCCGAAAGTTGTGATTACCCCGACTATGCGCATCCTCTTGCAGAGAGCATTGAAAAAGACGAATGTCAAATTGGCATTGCTATTTGCGGGTCAGGCGAAGGTATGAGCATCACATTAAACAAGCACCAGCACATCCGTGCCTCTCTTTGTTGGATACCAGAAATAGCTGAAATAACACGCAAGCATAACAAGTCGAACGTGTTAGTAATCCCTGCCCGATTCATTTCCCAGGACACAGCGAAAGCCATTTTAGACAAATTCTTCTCATCCGACTTTGAAGGTGGTCGCCATCAGCGCAGAATAGAGAAAATTGCTATCAACTAATTTCCATGACAAAAAAGCAGCTATACGAAATAACCCTCAAATATCTTGAAGGAAAATGTCCCACGCAAGACACGGAACTTTTTTACGAGTCCCCCTTTCAGATACTTGTTGCGGTAGTACTGTCAGCACAATGCACAGACAAGAGGGTTAACATGGTAACCCCGAAGTTATTTGAGTTATATCCAACAGCCGCTTTGATGTCTAAAGCAACTCCTCAGGAAATCTACCAGCTCATAAACTCTGTATCCTACCCAAATAGCAAGTCAAAATATCTTGTAGATTTATCTAAAAGAATTACAGACAACTATAACGGTGAGGTACCATCAACATTAGAAGAGCTTACTACTCTACCTGGAGTAGGAAGAAAAACTGCCAATGTAATACAATCAATCGTATTCAACAAAGCTGCCTTGGCTGTAGACACCCATGTTTTCCGTGTAAGCCATCGCATAGGTTTGGTCTCTGATAAGGCTACTACACCATATGCCGTAGAAAGAGAGCTAATCAAACATATTAACAACTCGAAAATTAGTGTAGCACATTTTTGGCTTTTATATCATGGTAGATATATGTGTACTTCCCGCAATCCCCAATGCAGCATGTGTGGTTTGACAGAGATTTGCAAGTTCTACAAGAAACAGCGCGAAAAACTCGTTAAAATGTCATAGATATAACAATAATATCTTATTCAAATTGGGGTAAAAAGCGTAATTTTGCACTTAGATTATAAAACTTATCAAACATAGAGAAAAAATGACAATCGATCAATTTAAATTTGCCGGCAAAAAGGCTATTGTACGTGTGGACTTCAATGTTCCACTTAACGAAAATGGTGTAATTACTGATGACACCCGTATCCGCGGAGCATTACCTACACTGAAAAAGATTCTTTCAGATGGTGGTTCTTTGATTATCATGAGTCACATGGGTAAGCCCAAAGGAAAAGTAAACCCTAAATTATCATTGGGTCAGATTAAGGATGCAGTAGCTAAAGCCTTAGGAACTACTGTTCAATTTGCTCCTGATTGTGCCAAAGCACAAGAGGCAGCTGCCAATTTGAAACCCGGCGATGTTCTCCTTCTTGAAAACCTGCGCTTCTATCCGGAGGAAGAAGGTAAACCAGTTGGTATAGACAAAGAAGATCCTGCATACGAAGAAAGCAAAAAGGCCATGAAAGCCTCTCAGAAGGAATTTGCCAAGACTTTGGCAAGTTATGCCGATTGCTATGTCATGGATGCATTTGGTACAGCTCATCGCAAACATGCTTCCACTGCTGTAATAGCAGATTACTTTGATAAAGATCACAAAATGCTGGGTTACCTCATGGAAAAAGAGGTTAAGGCTGTTGACAACGTCCTCTCAAACATTAAGCGTCCATTTGTTGCCATCATGGGTGGCTCTAAAGTTTCTTCCAAGATTGGTATCATAGAAAACCTGCTCGGCAAAGTTGACAAACTCATCCTTTGTGGCGGCATGACCTACACATTTGCTAAGGCCCATGGTGGTGAAATCGGTAATTCTATTGTAGAATTAGACAAACTCGATGTTGCTTTAGGCGTAGAGGAACTCGCCAAGAAGAATGGTGTTGAATTAGTTCTTGGCGAAGACTCTGTAATTGCAGATGCATTCTCAAATGATGCAAATACCAAGATTGTTCCATCTAACGCAATCCCTGCCGGTTGGGAGGGTCTTGATGCTGGTCCTGAAACTCGCAAAAAATTCCAGGCAGCCATCAAGGGAGCAAAAACAATTCTTTGGAATGGCCCTGCCGGTGTATTTGAATTTGATAACTTTACTGCAGGCAGCCGAGCCATCGGTGAAGCTGTTGCAGAAGCTACAAGCGAAGGTGCCTTCTCTCTAATAGGCGGCGGTGATTCAGTTGCATGTGTTAACAAGTTCGGTCTGGCAGACAAAGTTTCTTATATCTCTACAGGTGGAGGCGCTTTGCTGGAAGCCATAGAAGGAAAAGTACTTCCTGGTGTAGCTGCCATCTTGGGCGAGAAATAATCATCACTCATCATAAGTAAAGGCAACATGGTGAGTAAAATCATCAAGTTGCCTTTTTTTCTTTTACAATGAAACACCTGTTATACTCTATAACTGCCATTGTTCTCTCCGTATTAGTCCTTAACGGATGCCGAAAAGGAGGAAAACAATCATCAACAACACAAGCAGATACAGCAAAAGTTAATACAATCATTGTGGGTGTATTACCTACATTAGATTGTTTACCTTTCTATGTCGCCAACATGTATGATATATGCCGACCTTTAGGGTTAAACATCAAGTTAGTATATCAAAGCTCCCAAATGGATTTGGAGCAAAGTCTTATCAACGAAAAAATTGATATAGCTGCCAGCGACATATTCAGAGTCATGATGATGCAGAATAAGAGATATAACATCAGATTCCTCGCCACATCCAGCCGGGAATGGCAATTATATGCCAACAAGAAACGACGTATCACAAAAATTGACCATCTTGGCGACAGAATGGTGGGCATGACTCGTTGTTCAGTATTAGATTATTACTGCGACACAATTACCACAAGAATTAAAAAGAACTCCGGATTATTACTTAGACCACAAATCAACGATGTTTTTATACGCATGCAAATGCTCAACGAAGCACAAATTGACGCAGCATTCATACCATTGCCATTGAATCAAATTGCTGACGCAAAAGAACATACTTCGCTCGGATTACTTCAAGACTGTGACGGTTTTACAGGATTTGCGGTTAATTGTAATCGCATCAAATCAAAATCATCACATATTCCTATCCTAATTAAAGCATACAACATGGCTGTTGACAGTATAAAGTTACATCCCGACATGAAATTTCCTGCAGAGATCATCGCACGCTATAAGGTTGACAGCATACCATATAAACTCATCAAGGGAAAAAGCTTAAGCCATATTTACCACCCCTCCGGAAAAAAAATCACATCTGCGTTACAATGGGTAAAGAAGAACAAATTTGCCGCATCCTCATACAAAGCTGACACCCTTACTTACGTATATAAATAGACATGGATAGTACAAACACCCATCCCATATCATATCGATTATGTTACTACAATCTCTGTGATATGCACCTCCATGCAGGTCTTGAAGACCTGAAAAAGATTCTGACAGACCTCTCTTTATGGAATCTATTACAGGAGCTTGAGAATTTGCATGAAAGCTATCACCTTTTACTTGATTATTTCAAAGACGGCATAAAGGATAATCAGAGGTATGAGATGCATGAAAAATTTATTTGTAATGCATTATCATTGCTTGACAGGGCATTCTATCAATATCAAATAAACCAAAATAAGTTTACATATGCCAACCAATGTCGTGCATGCAAACAGAGATCCTTTAATCTCAAGCAAGCACTCAACACAATCAGTAATATTGAACGACAAAACCTATTTGACAGTATAGTATCAGAACAGCACAACAGTTCAAAGGAATTGGAAGAAACGTGCGAGGAGATCTTCAATCAAATATGGACAGACGATGATTGGAATAACGAGAAAAACACTATCTTAAAGAAATTCCTCACACTCAAATCGTCCGACACTAATATCAAGCTCCACATTATCAGTGCAGTAATGCTTTCGGGTATTTATTTCTTCAGTGAAGAAAAAATCATCTTACTTGCAGAACTCTGTAAAAGTGATAATCCAAAGATTCGTGCCAGAGCTCTGTGCGGATATATACTTAACCTTCTCATTCACTATAGGCGTTTACACCTATACAAAAAGATTCACTACACAATTGAAGAGATTTCTACTCTGCCAAAAATAAAAGAAGACCTGGATTTCCTGCAGATTCTCTTTATCAACTATACTGGTATTTACGAGATGAGCAAATTCTTCTCTCATTTATATGACAGTACTCTCAAGAATATATTGTCTAAGAACATTTCATTATCCCAAATTGAAGGTATTCTTTCGGATGACGAAGATAACTCTTTGGATGACCCTGATATAGAAGAAGTTGTCAAGGATTTCAAAAAGAATACGCAAGAAATCATGGATATGAACAATGAAGGCTATGACATAAACTATCTCTCATTTTCAAACATGAAGAGTTTTCCTTTCTTTAAGAAAGTTTCAAATTGGTTTTTGCCCTTCAGTCCCTATCATACTACCGTTTCAGATATCATTAATACTCATGACAACCCTGAACTCAAAAGTATCAAAAACTACCCACTATGTGACTCCGACAAATATTCATTATGTTTCATGCTTGCCAGCATAAATAATTCAAATCTTAATATCTTTGAGAAAATGGCAGTAGAAAACAGCATGCCAGAAGAACATATGTTAGCACGAAATAACGACAAGCATGAGTGTATTAAGGACTATCTCATGGATTGCGTACGTTACTTATTTGTAAAGTGTGCACCAGAAGAGTTATTCACCGACCTCAATATTGACATGTTACTCTTCAGAAACCCTTTTCTCCAGTCGCTATTTATGGACAAAGACAAACTCGTCAAGTATGCCTACCAGACACAGCGATTCAAAAGATACAAGGAGGCTGTTGATATATTTGATTTCATCGACAAGCATTATACACTTGATTTGGAATCATTAAAACTCTACGCATACAATCTTGAGAAGCTTGGAAAACACGAAGAAGCCATCCTCAACCTGGAAAAAGCTTCTATCATCGAACCTCATTCACGTTGGACGCTTAAACACCTGGGACTTTGCTATCTCAAATGCAATAACCATATTAAAGCTCTTCCTATCTACCAACAACTTTCCTCTATCTATCCCAATGACAAGACAATAGCCCTCAGATATGGTAATTGCCTGGAGATAGAGAAAAAATACAACAAGGCTCTAAAGGAGTATTACAGAGCAAACTATATTGCACCCGACGACCCTCAACCTATAATTTGTATCGCAAGATGCAAATTCTTGAATAATGAAGCTGCTGAGGCAAACAAGTTTTTCAGCAAAGTTGAATTATCCAAAATGGGAAATCAAGAATTGATATTTGCCGGACATGCTGCATGGATTACCGGTGATATCATTCAAGCCACTAAACTATACCGCTTATCTTCATCTGATTCTTTCCAATTCAGCAATAATGACATAGAACTGCTTAAGAATTACAACATCAATGAAAATGACATAGTATTAATGGAAGATCTTATCAATAACAAAACAGATTTCAAATTCAATACTAATGATTCTGACTTACAATTATAAATCAGGTCGTCAAGTTCTTTAAAGAAAAAATACAATCTTGCGATTAACCATATACGACTTGATGTCCGGCATCAACCCAGAACTTCAAGTGTCACAAGAAGGACAAATTATCTGAATAAGCAGAGTTGATACCCTTGAACTACATAACTTTTAAAACCTCCATCTAAGAAAATAGGTTCAAAACTCGGGTTTTTAACCAAAACTTTTGTCCTTTTTGGTACTTTAAAGTACAAAAATGGACAAAATCGGTTTTTTTTAGTGTTTTTAAGCCTTAAAAACGGACGCTCATTTTGCTTCCTCTTTGGGGCCTTTTCCGTGGTCTTTCTCTCTGATTTTCCAGGCAGTTACGCCACACACCATAACAGGGCGCAAATTTTACTGCCAGAACCACAAAAAAAATCCCGAAGCTCCAGAA
>ONKB01000139.1 GCA_900318305.1 uncultured Prevotellaceae bacterium
ATTATAATATGTAAGCAAACACAGGAATTTACAAAAGAGCCGGAAAAAGTTGTATATTTGTATGCAATTATGGACTATAACATTTCTATTATATGAAACTGCTGAAAGAACTTGTTGTGATGACTACCACTATTATTTGCGGTCTGATAATGGTGAGTTCTTGCTCCAGTGACTCTTTTGAATCTCAAAAGCCAGCCATGCTGACCATAGAGGCTACCAACTTGAAACTTGTTGTCGGCGAAACAGAGGCACGTGTTGCTACAACCAACTCCGATGGTGCCGTGACATATATCTCCTCGGATGTGGCTGTCGCTACAGTGGACAAAGAAGGCAAGGTGACTGCCGTATCAGCTGGCGAGGCAACGATTACCGTTTTGGTCGCCAAGACTGCCCGCTTTACGTTTGCCCAAACATCCTACAAGGTTATTGTCGGTTTTGCCAGAGTTGTGGACCTCGGCCTCTCCGTGAAATGGGCTGACAGGAACGTGGGAGCCTCAAATCCTGAGGACTATGGTGACTACTTTTCCTGGGGCGAGACAACCGCCACGGGCAACTACGATTGGAGTACATATACTTTATGTGAAGGTACTGTTACCTCTATGACCAAGTACTGCAACGACAGCTATTACGGAACAGTTGACGACAAGACCACCCTGGAATTCACTGACGATGCTGCACGTGCCAACTGGGGTGGGACCTGGCGTATGCCGACAATCGAAGAAATCAACGAACTGAAAACAAGATGCACATGGACTAAACAGGCTGAAAAGAACGGCTATGAAGTAACCGGTCCCAATGGCAACAGCATCTTCCTTCCCTCAGCAGGCTATCGTTATGAAGGGAACCTGTTTAATCCCGGTACCTTTGGCTACTATTGGTCATCATCGCTATTCACATCGCATGCCGACTACGCCCGTTTGATTTTCTTCTATGGCAACTTCCGCTACTTGGGCAGCAGCAACCGCTGCTATGGTCAGAGCATCCGTCCTGTCACGGATAATGTTGCGATGCAGTCGGAGTAATCGGGAACGCGTTCGCCCATGCATTTATTTTTCAAATCCATGGAGAAATTGAGAATAAATCACTATCTTTAAATATAATTGTGTCAGTAACATGAAAGATGTAAACAGAATCAAGCTGGTTCTTGTCGAAAAGAAGCATACCAGTAAGTGGTTGGCAGAGCAGTTGGGGGTAACTGACATGATTGTTTCCCGATGGAAAACCAATAAGATACAGCCTTCAATGCATCAGTTTATTGAGATCGCACGCCTTTTTCAAGTTAATATTAAAGACCTTCTGGAAGTAGATTTTATATTCAAAATAGTTTTTCCTAATGTATGAAAAAAGAAGAGATTTTGGCATTATTTCAAGAATATGAGCAGGTCGCTTGCGAAGTAAACCAAGTGGAATGCTGGAGTGCAAGAGACTTGCAGAAGTTGCTTGGCTACAGCCTTTGGCAGAACTTTACCAAGGTAATAGCTAAGGCTAAGGAAGCCTGCGAGAACGTGGGTCAGAATTTATTAGACCATTTTATTGACGTCAATAAAATGGTCGAGTTAGGTAGTGGTGCTTTTCGCTCGCTTAATCGTAACTTTGAAATACACAATAAAACAGTTTTTGATATGAGATATTTGTTTCTTCTTCTGACAGGTCTGGTTCTCGCGGTGAAGACTTGGGCACAGAGTGCCAACTATGATGAATCTCTTGTGGGCAGCTATGTCCTGCCCGATGCCCTTACCACTCTGGACGGGCAAAAGGTAACCGACAGCAAAATATGGGAGAAAGTGCGCAGACCGGAGATTATGTCGATGCTTGCGAATGTGGAATACGGCAACTTGCCCCAGACACCTGTGAAGACTACATGGCGGACAGTGGAGGAGAGCGACAACGCCCTGGGTGGAAAGGCCTTGCGCCGCCAGGTGGAGTTTACTTTCTCGGGAAACGGCGTCAGCCGCAAGATGATGGTGCTGATGTATATGCCCCGCGGTGTGAGGAAGGCTCCTGTGTTCATATCACCAAATTTCAGGGGGAACCAAAGTACCACGGACGATGAGGCGGTCATCGCATCCCAATACAGCGAGTATTCGCGCAGTAACCAGAAGAGCCGCTGGCCTTTTGAGAAGATTATCGCCTCGGGATATGCTGTGGCGACGTTCCATTACTTTGACATTTACTATGACAAGAGGGACTCTATGAGCAAGAGCATCCTGCCTGTCTTTGGTGTCAGCGACGCCGCCGGTTTGTCTCCCAGTACTGGCAAGGCTATTAGCGCATGGGCTTGGGCCTGCTCAAGGGTGCTGGACTATGTGCTGACATTGAAGAACATAGACAAGAGGCGCTGCATTGTGATGGGCCACTCGCGTCTGGGCAAGACGGCTCTTTGGGCTGGTGCCTTGGACAAGCGTTTCGCGATGGTGGTGAGCAATAACTCGGGGTGTTGCGGAGCGGCGTTATCACGAAGAAATTATGGTGAGACGGTAGGGCGTATAACAAAGGCGTTCCCCTGGTGGTTCTGTGACGCATTCTGCGCCTATGCTGACAGACCGGAGGAGTTGCCTTTTGACCAGCATGAACTGCTGGCCATGATAGCGCCGAGACTGGTGTATGTGGCCAGTGCACAGGAGGACAGGTGGGCTGATCCGCGAGGTGAGTTCCTTGCCCTGAAAGAGTCGTCCAAGGTGTATGCGCTTTACGGGAAGGAGACCATGGGTGATGAAGAGTTCCCTGAGGTGAACAAATTGCTGTGGCGTGGTCAGATGGGCTATCATATTCGCAGCGGAGGCCATGATGTTACTGACTTTGACTGGGATGCCTACATGCGCTTTGCGGACGAGAAACTGAAATAGGACAGGAGATTATAGTTTGAGGGTTTAAGGCGTTCAAGAAGTTTAAGGGTTCAAGGAATTTGAGGGGGATGACAGTTCCTCCTCAGTTTTTTCTCTGCTATCGGTTTGGGATGGCTTAAAAAATCAGGAGAAATCGAAGGTGTTGGGGTCTTCGGCATCCTGCTGTGAGTCGCCCTGGGTGTCAGAAAGGATAAGATGGATGTTATTTGACTTGACGGAAAGGTGTATCCATCCGTCGTGATATTGTTGCCATGTGTCGGGTTGAATATGAAGGAACTCTGCTACATGTTTTAGGATGACATTGTTGTTTTTAGCGGCTTCATCCGACAGGGAAATCTCCAGGATTATCTGACGAGGAGTAGCGTTTGGCATAGTTCCGAATGGTTTATCCATGACGAGACCAAGACCCCATGCGAGCCGCTTGTTGCCGAAGCGTCCAAAGGCTATTCGGGGACAGGTGGATGCAGTGGTCTGGGGGCGGAAGTGGAAGAGGCGCTTGATGTCGGTAGTCTTGTACGACAGACTGACACCGCAGATGGAGGTGCTGTCTATGTTCTGTCTCAGGAAATCTATGATGGCACTTTCGTCGGCGGCTGTGAGTGAGTCGTGGACTGTGACGGCTGGCTTTTCCTGGGGCAGGGACTGATTGTCTTGCTTTCCGCCGCATGAGATGGCGAGCAGGGATATGATGGAGAGGAAAAGAGTAAGGGTTTGTTTCATGGATGGTGTCTAATGTTTGTGGAGGATGAGTTTGCGAATGAGCTTTTCACGGCGTTTGCGTAAGGCTTCTTCTGCTTCGGCCTCTTCTTTCTTCTTGGTGATGTTTATCTGCCTGAGGTTAACAAGTACCTGGTTGAGGCTCTTCTGCGCTGTGAATATCTCCATGTGGGTAAGTCCCTGAAGGGAATCTTGCAGGGAACGCAGGGCGACGACTTTGGCCTTGTCGTAAATGTCTAACCCCTTGCGGGTGATGCGTATGTAGTTTGAACGCCAGTCAACACGGCTTTTGTCACGAATGATGATGCCTGCATCGGCCATGTCATTGAGTAAACGAGTCATTTTTGACTTGCTGTAGGAGGTGGCCTCGCTGAGCTGCTGCTGAGTACAGATGTCTGTCAGGCTGATGGCGTGCAGTACATCCCACTGCTCGCTGGTGATGCCGATGCGGGCGGAGGCTAAGTCCTCGCTTATCTTGTTTCGCAGCATGGTACTGATGCGCCCGTTCATCAGCGCCAAAATGAGCCGGAAATCGATTGAAGTATCCATCTGGGTAATATTGTGATTGCAAAAATACAGTTTTTTTCAAGAAAACTTTGCCGAATGAAAAAAAAACACGAACTTTGCACCCGCTAAAAAACAATTATTAATTTATTTATTAACAGAGTAAGTATGAATCAGTACGAAACCGTTTTCATTTTAACTCCCGTTTTATCTGATGATCAGATGAAGGAAGCGGTTGGAAAGTACCGTGACTTTCTGACCTCCAACGGAGCAGAGATTCTCTATGAAGAGAATTGGGGCATGAGGAAACTGGCTTATCCTATTGAAAAGAAATCCAGTGGCTTCTATGTTGTATTGGGCTACAAAGCAGAGCCCACTTTTGTGAAGAAGTTAAACATTGCGTTCCATCGTGACGAGCGTGTTATCCGCGACCTCACTGTTAAGATGGATAAAAATGCGGCCGCTTATGCCGCTAAGCGCGAACAATTAAGAAACAAAAAGGAGGACTAAATCATGGCAGATCCAAAATCAGAAATCAGGTATTTGACCGCACCTTCCATTGAACTTAAGAAGAAGAAGTATTGCCGTTTCAAGAAGAGCGGTATTAAGTATATTGACTACAAGGATCCCGAGTTCTTGAAGAAATTCCTGAATGAGCAGGGAAAAATCCTTCCCCGCCGTATTACGGGAACTTCCTTGAAATATCAGCGCCGTGTCGCTCAAGCTGTTAAAAGGGCACGCCATCTGGCTTTGCTCCCATTCGTAACCGATATGTTGAAATAATTAAAGGAGAGAATTATGGAAATTATTTTGAAAGAAGACGTTAGCGGATTGGGCTATAAAAACGACATTGTGACCGTCAAGAACGGATATGGACGTAATTACCTCCTCCCACAGGGCAAGGCAGTTATCGCTACAGAATCTGCAAAGAAGGTTTTGGCAGAGAACTTGAAGCAGCGGGCTCACAAACTTGCTAAAATCAAGGCTGATGCTGAGGCTTTGGCAGAGAAACTGGGACAGGTTGAGACTTTGGTTATTCCTATGAAGGTCAGCCAGACAGGAACAATCTATGGTTCTGTTACTAATGTCCAGATAGCTGAGAAATTGGCTGAGAAGAGTTTCGAGATAGATCGTAAAACTATCGTAGTGCCTGCAGTTAAAGAGGTGGGCGAGTTCAAGGCTACAATTAATCTCCACAAGGAGGTTTCTGTAGAGGTGCCTTTCCAGGTTATTGCAGAAGAAGCCAAGTAAAAAGAGTTACTTTTTAGTAATACACAATGAGGCCTCCCGTAACAACAATTTGCGGGAGGCTTTTTTATTTCTTAATGGCAATCGTGGGGAGGAAGTTGAAATGTTGCTCCTCTTGATGGCTGGGGGAAAGAAAATCTCTTAGGGAGATTGTTATATGTGGACTTTTACTTATTTTTGTATGAATTAAAATTGTATTTAACGATGAAAGGATTTGTTTTAGGCTTAGCTCTGTTTTCCTGTTTGGTGGTTTCTGTCGGTGCGAAGGATGGAAAGGTGAGGACTTCATCCATGAAATGTGAAATAAAGGGCAAACTGAACCATGATACAAAAACGAATATGGCTTATCTTCTGCAGGTTAATGGTGTGGAATTTGAGACAGTGGATTCTGCCGCGGTAAAGGATGGGAAATTTGTACTTTCTGCAAATATGGACGCAGTACCCAAGGTGGGCTATGTTGTTTTTAAGGATTTGAAAACAATAGAACCGACAAGAGTGTTTCTTGACGCGGATGTGCTGACGCTGGAGCAAAGCAAGGATAACGGCGAAATCGTTATAAAAGGTTCTGAAACAAATGAGGCATACGACAAGTTGAACCAGGAAACGGCTGAGATGAGGAATGTGATGGCCGATGCTGTCAAAAAATACAGAAACAGCAAGCTGACTCAAGAGGAATTTGACAGGGTTGAAAAGGTTTATAACGAGGCAGAAAAGAAAATGAAGAATATTGTGCTGCGGTATATCAAGGATAATTCCGACAATATTCTGGGCTTTACTCTCTTGTCGGATAATTATTACAATATAGGGGGTCCTGTTGTTGAGCAGTATCTGCGCCAGTTGCCAGAGATGTTCAGAAATGATGCGGTATATAAAAAGATGGCGCGTTTTGTCGAGGACGATAAGAAATGTCTGCCTGGGAATGAATATAACGATGTGGAACTGAAGACTCCGGAAGGTGAGACGAAAAAACTGTCTGACTTTGTCAAGGAGGGGAAATTGACAATTATAGATTTTTGGGCCAGCTGGTGTGCTCCTTGCCGTGCGGAAATGCCTAATATGGTTAAGATTTATGAGGATTTCAGGAACGATGGCGTGGAAATAGTGGGCATATCGCTGGACAAAGATGAGGCGGCATGGAAAAAGGGAATACAGGACATGAATATGACATGGCCACAATTGTCGGATTTGAAATTCTGGCAAAGCAAAGCTGCCGAGGTCTATGGCGTGCGTTCAATACCGATGACGGTGATTGTTGCTCCCAATGGACGCATCATACAAAAGAATGTCCGCGGTAAGGAACTGTATGATGTTGCTGCCGCCTGGGCAAAAAAATTGAGATAAGGAAAGCTTTGCTTAATACTTCAGAGGTAGCCAACAACTGCCTCTTTTTGTTTTGATAATCGTAAATTTTACCATTAACAAGCAATTTGAAGTTAAAAAGTATAATTTTTCAGAAAAAACGTTAAAAATAATTCTGGGCAGTTTTGAAACTGTTTTACTTTTGCGATACATTATGAAGAAGAGAACAATTATCATCATCTCCATTGTCATGGGATTGAGTTTTGCGGCCCTATTGTATCTTCAGGTAAGATACTCGCGCCAGATACTGAAGATGCGGAAAGAGCAATTCGCTGAGTCGGTAAGCCGCAGCCTGAATATGGTTTCTCATAACATGGAGATAGAGCAGACAGTTAAAGGCCTTGAGAAATACATAAAGGACAACAATGCCGATATGCTCAAGGATAAAGCCAAGGAAGATACCGTTAGTATGTTTACTGGAGCATTTCCTTTGGACATTAATGCTCCTGTCCATACGGCTAAGTTGCCTCAGTTGCGTCCTTTCCCTCATTCGGTGATTTTGCCCAAAGGCTTCAATTTAAAGAAGCACATGGGTAATACTTACTCTTCCCTGTCAAAAGAGATGCGCGATTTGGTCAGGAACCAATATCTTAATCAGCGGGAACTTTTGGACAGGGTTGTAGTCAATATCCTTAATATGTCGAATAATCAGCCTTTGTCTGAGAGTATTAATTTTAAGTTGCTTGACCAAAGCCTGAAAGCGGAATTGAAGAACAATGGTATAGATATAGACTATCACTTTACTGTTACGACAAGTTCTGGTCAGGAGCTATATCGTTGTCCCGACTATGACCCCAAGGGTGAGAAGTATGCTTTCAAGCAGGTTCTCATGCCCCATAACGCTCCGGCAAACACGGCAATACTTACCGTTCATTTCCCCGAGATGAACAATTACCTGTACAGTTATGTCAGATTCCTGTTGCCCTCAATTATCTTCATCATTATTCTTCTGGTGACTTTCATATTTACTTTGTACACTTCTTTCCGCCAGAAAAAACTGAGTGAGATGAAGAATGATTTTGTAAACAACATGACGCATGAATTAAAGACACCAGTTTCGTCTATCTCCCTGGCGGTTCAGATGTTGCTGGATCCTAAGGTGCCCAAGAGTGAGAAGATGACAAATCATCTGTCCACGGTTATCAGTGATGAGACGAAACGCCTCAGAATGCTTATTGACGTGGTCTTGCAGACGTCTATTTTTGAAGGGCGCACAATCAGGTTCAATCAGAAAAATCTCCGGGTCAACAAATTGGTTAACGATGTGGTGAGTACTTTCAGTATCAAGGCCCGTAAGGAGGGTGGAGTGTTGGAGACGGAGTTTTCGGCAAGCGAGGATGTTATATATGCAGATGAGATGCATATAACAAATGTGTTGTTCAACATAATGGATAATGCGTATAAATATCGTCGAAAGGATGTTGGTTTCAATCTTCAGTTGAAGACCTGGAATGAGGATGAAAAGATATGTATTGCGATAAAGGATAACGGAATAGGTATTAAACACGATGACTTGAAGAAGATATTTGACAAGTTCTACAGGGTTCATACAGGTAACCGCCATGATGTGAAAGGTTTTGGCCTGGGGCTGGCTTATGTCAAGAATATTGTCAACCTTCATCATGGTTCGATATCTGTTGAGAGTGACTATGGCAAAGGAACAACCTTTGTTATTAAGTTGCCGACAATAAAAGAATAAACCAATTAAAAATAATCATTATGGAAGACTTAAAGAAGATTTTATTATGTGAGGATGACGAGAATCTGGGCATGTTGCTGAGTGAGTATCTTCAAGCTAAGAATTATGAGGCTGTTCTTTGCAAAGACGGTGAAGAAGGCTATACGGAGTTCCTGAAAGGAAAATTTGATATATGTGTTCTTGATGTGATGATGCCTAAGAAAGATGGCTTCAGCCTTTGCAAGGATATCAAGCAGATAAATCCAGAGATGCCGGTTATTTTCCTTACAGCCAAGGCTTTGAAGGAAGATGTTATTGACGGTTTTAAACTGGGTGCTGACGACTACATCACCAAGCCTTTCTCAATGGAGGAGTTAACCTATCGTATTGATGCCATATTGCATCGTGTACAAGGTAACAGAAGAAATGATGAAGTGGTTGTGAGAATTGGTAAGTTTACTTTTGATCGCAACAAACAGATTCTTGCTATCGGTGACGACAAGCGCAAGCTGACAACGAAGGAGAGTGAGTTGTTGAGTATTCTGTATGACCATGTCAACGATGTGCTTCCCCGTGAGTTGGCTCTCAATAAGATATGGGAAGATGACAACCGTGTATATGCCCGCAGTATGGATGTGTATATTACCAAACTCCGCAAGTATCTCAAGGCTGACCCGGAGGTTGAGATACTGAATGTACATGGCGAAGGCTATAAACTTGCCCTGCCTTTGGAGTAATAGTTAATGTCCCTCTAAAGAAAGACGATGTCTCCTCATTAGAGGGGACATCGTCTTTCTTATAGGAAGGGAATTAACAATTAAATGTTAAAGATTCCTTGTATTTTAACATAATCCATGGATTTGGAAGAGAATACTCTCCTAAATCATGGTTTTTCCTATGCTTCCCAGCCAAGAGCGCTGGCACCAAGTACTGCGGCGCCGGCACCGTCAAGGGTGGATACCAATAACTTGGCCTTGCCTTTGAAAATAGGCAGGACAGTCTTGTTGTAAGCTTCCTCAATAGGTTTCATAATAAGGTCGCCAGCCTTGGTCAGACCTCCGAAAAAGACAAATGCCTCAGGGCTTGAGAAGGCGGCAAAATCAGCACATGCCTCACCCAGCATCTTGCCAGTAAAGTCAAATACCTCCTTGGCAAGGGCGTCTCCCTTACCGGCAGCGATGGCTACATCCAAAGAGGTGATGTCCTCGGGCTTCATGTCGCGCAACAGACTGGGACGGTTAGTTGTCTCCAACAGTTCCCTTGCACTGCGAGCTACACCTGTGGCTGAGCAGTATGCCTCCAAGCAACCTTTACGGCCACAGCCGCAAATCCTTCCGTTGGGAGTGCGGTCCATGATGACATGCCCAAGTTCTCCTGCGAATCCGTCGCAGCCATATACCACCTGACCATTAATAACGATACCGCTACCGACACCAGTACCCAGGGTTATCATGATAAAGTTTCTCATTCCCTTGGCCACACCATAGGTCATCTCGCCCATGGCGGCGGCATTGGCATCATTTGTCAGTGATACAGGAATTCCCAGTTTTTCAGAGAACATCTTTGCCAGAGGCACAGAACCTTTCCATGCAAGGTTTGCGGCATCTTCAATGGTTCCCGTATAATAACACCCGTTGGGGGCACCTATACCCATACCTTGAATTGAGCCTATACCACCAGCCATTTCAATGACAGGTTCTAATGCTGCGCAACCAGCCTCTACAAAATCTTCTACCTTGGGATAAGCCTGTGTCTTTATTGCTGTTGTTGCAATAATGTTACCCCGTGAGTCAACGATTCCAAAAACTGCATTGGTTCCTCCTAAATCAAGACCAATGACATTCGGTTTAATTTTATCCATAAAATAGAGTGTTTAATGATTCTGAATTATTTTCACAAAGATACAAATATTTCAGACATCCCCATTTTTATTTCATAAAAAAGAGCCAGATAGGAAAGAAATAACTATTTGGGGTGGGAAAGCGGCATAGCTGATGTCGGATATTTTTTGAAGAACAGGATAGAGGGGACTGTTTCTTATGATGGTTTGCTCTGTTTTGCTTATTTCAAAGAAGGGATATAAAAAGCGTGAAAAATGGGGACATTTAGGAAAACCCTTCTCAAATTTTTCGCCGGACTATGCTGGTATGTCGCAAAAAAATAGCAATTTTGTATGTTGAATTATGTTAGGCATAGAACCAGTAACGACATTTGAACTTGCCTATAAGGGTTTTATTATAGGAATCATCGCATCGGCTCCCACAGGCCCTATAGGCATTTTAGGTATACAACGTACCCTTAAAAACGGGCCGAAGTATGGAGTGGTCACTGGTGTAGGTGCTGTTATCAGTGATGTTATTTATAGTTTGATAACTGCATTGGGTATGTCGTTTGTCATGGATTTTATGACAAACAGAACCAATATCTTCTGGATGGAAATTATTGGAAGCGCTATGCTGTTTATCTTCGGCTTATATATGTTCCGGAGTAACCCTAACAAGTATTTCCTGCCAAAGGCAGAAAAACTCAGCAAAGGCAACAACTATCTTCACCACTTTTTTACTGCCTTGTTCCTGACGCTTTCCAATCCGCTGATAATTTTCCTCTTCATAGCATTGTTTGCCCGTTTTGCCTTTATTGTACCTGACCAACCGATTCCCCAGGTGATAGGTTTTATTACCATGACATGCGGGGCTGCCCTTTGGTGGGTGGTACTTACTTATGGTGTGAACAAAATCCGCAAGACCTTTAATGTGCGATATGTACGCATACTAAACGTTACTGTAGGTGGCATTGTCATTATTGCTTCTCTTTTGGGTTTCATGTTTACCCTTATGGGGAAACTTTAAATAAAGGAATATGTTTATAGCACAAAGACTCCGTAAAGAAAACATCGCAGAGTATCTTCTTTACATGTGGCAGGTTGAAGACCTTATTCGTGCATGCGATATGGATATAGAGAGGATAAAGGAGCATTATATTTCACGTTTTACCAACCTGACTCCAGCTCAGGAACAGGAGATAGAGCAATGGTATGTTCAGCTTATTGACATGATGCGGAGTGAGCGGGTTTCAAGGAGCGGTCATCTTCAAGTCAACAGAAATATTATCATAAATCTCCACGATCTTCACAACAGTATTATTTCGTCGGGGAAATTCCCGTATTTCAAGGCTGCTTATTATGATGCGCTTCCCGTCATTGTGGAGTTGCGCAAGAAGAGCGGGGCAGCAGATGTGGATGAAATTGAGACATGTTTCAACATGTTGTATGGCATCATGTTGCTGAGAATCCAGGGAAAGGAAATATCAAAAGAGACAGAGGAAGGAATAAAACCTGTGTCCTCATACATTAGTATGTTGTCAGGTTATTATCATAAAAACGAGAAGGAACCTATAGATTTTGAATAGGTCAACGTACGACGTTATAGCTAATCATGAACGAGATAGAAAGAAGACGGACTTTTGCCATAGTGTCACATCCTGATGCAGGTAAGACCACCTTGACGGAAAAATTCTTGCTTTTCGGTGGGCAGATTCAGGTGGCTGGTGCTGTCAAGAACAATAAAATCAGAAAGACTGCCACCAGTGATTGGATGGAGATAGAAAAGCAACGTGGTATCTCTGTGACGACGTCTGTTATGGAATTTGACTACCAGAATTACAAGGTTAACATCTTGGACACACCTGGTCATCAGGATTTTGCCGAAGACACTTTCAGGACCTTGACGGCTGTTGACAGTGTTATTATTGTTATTGACTGTGCCAAAGGTGTAGAGACACAGACACGCAAGCTTATGAACGTATGCCGTATGCGGCAGACTCCGGTCATTGTCTTTGTTAACAAAATGGACCGTGAAGGTCGTGATCCCTTTGACCTCTTGGATGAGATTGAACAGGAGTTGCAGATTAAAGTACGTCCATTAAGTTGGCCCATCAATCAGGGAATACACTTTAAGGGGGTTTATAACATTTATGAGAACAACCTCAACCTGTTCATGGCTGATAAGCAAAAAATTGCCGAGAAAGTGACGGTTGATATCCACTCTGCGGATTTAGAGGAAAGGGTGGGTGAACGTGATGCTCAGAAGTTGCGTGACGACCTTGAACTAATCAAGGAAGTTTATCCTGCATTTGACATCAATACTTACCGCTCTGCGGAAGTTGCACCAGTATTTTTTGGTTCAGCACTCAACAACTTTGGCATCAAAGAGCTTTTAGACTGCTTTGTACAAATAGCACCCCCGCCTCAGGAGGTGATGGCAGAGGAAAGAACTGTCAGTCCGGAAGAAAGCAAATTTTCGGGTTTTATTTTTAAGATTACAGCAAATATTGATCCGAATCACCGTTCGTGTATAGCATTCTGCAAGGTGTGTAGCGGACGTTTCCAACGCAATACTCCCTATTATCATGTAAGACTTGACAAGAGTATGAGATTCTCTTCTCCGACACAGTTTATGGCTCAGCGCAAAAGTACCATTGATGAGGCATATCCTGGTGATATTGTTGGTTTGCCAGATAACGAAACATTCAAAATCGGTGACACGTTGACAGAAGGGGAACATCTTCATTTCAGAGGCTTACCCAGTTTCTCTCCGGAGATGTTCAAATATATAGAGAATGCCGATCCCATGAGATCCAAGCAGCTCAACAAGGGTATTGATCAGCTCATGAACGAAGGTGTTGCACAACTTTTTGTCAACCAATTCAATAATCGTAGAATCATAGGAACTGTTGGACAGCTTCAGTTTGAGGTGATTCAATATCGGTTAGAGAATGAATACAATGCAAAATGCCGTTGGGAAGCGGCAAGCCTTTACAAAGCATGCTGGATAGAGAGCTCAGATGATGCCGAGCTGGAAGAATTCAAGAAACGCAAGTTCCAATATATGGCAAAAGACCGTGAAGGGCGTGATGTGTTCCTTGCTGACAGCGGATATGTGCTGCAGATGGCGCAACAGGATTTCAAGCATATAAAGTTCCATTTTACAAGCGAGTTCTGATAATATGAGCATAGCTGCCGACAAATCAAGGAAAGAGATAGATGTTCATCGTCTTCCCAATAATGTTTCCGAAGATATCAATAATGCATTGGAGACACTTAGGAAGGGAGGGGTTATCCTATATCCCACGGACACTATCTGGGGGATAGGTTGTGATGCTACTAATGAAGCGGCAGTTAACAGGATTTATGCTATTAAGCAACGCTCCGATAGTAAGGCTCTTATTACACTCGTAGACTCGCAGGCAAAAGTACAGTTTTATGTGCGCACTGTTCCGCCGATAGCGTGGGATATCATTGAGATGGCTACAAAACCGACGACCATTATCTATGATAATGCCAGGAATCTGGCTTCTAACCTGCTTTCTGATGACGGCAGTGTAGGGATACGCATAACAGAGGAGTCCTTCAGCAAGCAATTGTGTTTTCGTTTCAGGAAAGCTATTGTGTCCACATCAGCCAATATCAGCGGACAACCCTCTCCACGTAACTTTGAAGAGATACCGGAGGAGATACGCAGACAGGTGGACTATATTGTAAAATACCGTCAGGATGACAAGACGAAAAGCAAAGCTTCTTCAATCATCAAACTCGGTACTCATAACGAAGTAAAAATCATACGAGAATGAGAGGAAGTACTGTGAATTCCAATCAAGGCGGTTTTAATAAACACGCCGAATGGCTAAGCCGTCATCTTAGCAGCCGACATCTGCTTTTCTTGCTAAGTTTCTTTATTGGCATTTTTACGGCACTGGCTGCCTATATACTGAAATGGCTTATTGAGGCGATACGTCATCTTCTGATGGAAGGGTTCAACGTAGATAATGCCAATTGGCTTTTTCTTATCTTTCCTGTAATAGGTATCCTCATTACAGCCCTGTTTATAAAGTATATTGTGCGGGATGACATCGGACACGGTGTTACCAAAATTCTTTTTGCCATTTCCCGACGTCAGGGACTAATTAAACCGCATAACTGCTGGTCAAGTGTTATTGCCAGTTCCATCACTATTGGTTTTGGCGGATCTGTCGGAGCTGAGTCTCCAATTGTACTGACGGGTTCTGCCATCGGCTCTTCGCTTGGGAGATTGTTCAGGGTGGACCAGAAGACACTGATTATTCTCATAGGATGTGGTGCCGCTGGTGCTATCGCTGGTGTATTCAAAGCTCCTTTCGCAGGTCTGCTTTTCACGATGGAAGTGCTTATGCTGGATATGACCATGTCCTCGCTACTGCCTCTGCTGGTATCATGTATTACGGCAAGTTTGCTTACAACGGCAATGAGCGGTTCCACAGTGATGTTTACATATCACCCTACAGTATATACCATAGAGAGAGTCCCCTCTACTATCCTCCTTGGTGTTTTCTGTGGTTTAGTCTCCCTATATTTTACCAAAGCTACGAATTCGCTGGAGAATGTGTTCAGGAAAATAGACAATATGTACGTGAAGCTTCTTCTGGGCGGAAGTATACTGAGTCTTCTTATTTTCCTTTTCCCGCCTCTATATGGCGAGGGCTACGATTCCATCAACATAATATTGAATGGTAACCCAATGGAATTACTCAACAATTCATGTTTCGAAGGCAATACCCAGTTTCTCTTTCTCATGCTGGGACTGATAATGCTAACAAAGGTGTTAGCCACGACATCTACAACAGGTGCTGGAGGATGTGGTGGACTTTTTGCCCCCTCGTTGTTCCTTGGTTGTATTAGTGGCTTTGTCTTTGCTCATATGTGGAATGAACTGGGAGTGTTGTCTGAAGTTTCACCACAAAACTATGCTCTGTTGGGTATGGCTGGTGTCATGACTGCCATAATGCAGTCTCCTCTGACCAGCGTCTTCCTGATTGCGGAACTGACGGGCGGATATAGTATGTTGGTTCCGTTGCTGATAATTACAGTAAGTTCCTATCTTACCAGCTATGCTTTTGAACCCCATAGCATCTATGCTATGCGTCTTGCACAAAAGGGAGAGCTGATAACTCATCATAAAGACCATGCTATTCTTACCCTACTGACATTGGATGCTATCATTGACAAGCAATGTCCCCGTGTCCATCCCGACGAGAAACTGGGGAAACTTGTCAACTTCTTTGCCAGGGAAAAAGCTCTTACTTTTGCTGTTGTTGACGGCGGTGGAATGTTGCGTGGCATAATATATCTTGCCAATATCAGAAAAGTAATTTTCAGACAAGAGCTGTATCAGGCACTTAATGCTACCCAGATGATGGAGGAGCCACAAGGTATAGTCTATATTGATGAGCCGATGACAGTGGTTATGGAACGCTTTGAATCTACAGGAGCCACTGCCTTGCCAGTACTAGACCAAGCTAACAAATTTGTGGGTTTTGTTTATAAGTCAAAGCTTTATAGTGCATACCGCCAGATACTGGTGGACTTCTCAGAAGATTAACCATGGACAAAAAAGATTTAAGGATAGTTTATCTCGGCACACCCGATTTCGCTGTTGAAAGCCTTCGGCGACTTGTTGAAGGAGGATATAATGTCGTTGGTGTTGTTACAATGCCCGACAAGCCATTCGGGCGCCATCAGAACCATTTACGTCCCAGCCCTGTAAAAAGTTATGCTCAGTCCGTCGGACTTCCTGTCCTGCAGCCTGAAAAGCTCAAGTCGGAAGATTTCCTGGAACAACTGAGGGAATGGAATGCCGATTTGCAGATTGTTGTGGCTTTCCGTATGCTTCCTGAGGTGGTATGGGCAATGCCACGTTTTGGTACATTTAACCTGCATGCCTCTTTGCTGCCAGAGTATCGTGGTGCAGCACCAATAAACTGGGCGGTTATCAATGGAGAAAAGGAAACAGGAATCACTACATTTTTCCTGACACACGACATAGATGTCGGTGATATTATAAATCAAGTACGCATTCCGATACACGAAGATGACACCTTCGGAGATATACATGATAAGCTGATGCTGCTAGGAGGCTCTCTTGTGTTGCAGACTGTTGATAGCATTATTGAAGGACAGATTGTTACCAAGCCACAAGCCGCCTTTGTTCAGAATGAGAGCCAACTGAAACCAGCTCCCAAGCTTTTCAGGGAAACATGTCGTATTAATTGGAATCAGGATGCAGTTGCGATACACAACTTCATTCGTGGCCTGTCTCCTGTGCCGACAGCATGGACAATCATGCAGGGTGCAGAAGGAAAAGAAGAGACTGTGAAAATATTTAGGGCCAGACCGTTATCCTCCGACTCCTCTTTGCAACCAGGTACTATTATCTCAGATGGTAAAAGCAAACTCTCTGTTGCAACAAAGGACGGGACAATAGAGATTCTTGAACTTCAATTGGCTGGGAAAAAGAGGATGGCGGCAAGTGATTTCCTTCGGGGTTTCAAAATACAGCAATACTCAAGATTCGCCTAAAACAACATTTTTTCCCCAAAAAATTTGGACATATCAAGAAAAAACAGTTACTTTGCACTTCCAAACGTAATAACCCAATTAAAAACAGCGCCTATTGTAACATCATTACTCTATTAACTATAAACAGGTAAAGTAATGGATTTTTACAGTCATTTAACTGATGATGAATTGGTTAAAATGTACGCAAATGGTAGCAATGAGGCTTTTGACTCACTTTTGAGTCGATATAAGAACAAACTTTTTTCCTATATCTTTTATACCGTGCATGATGAAGATATGGCAAATGATATTTTTCAGGAGACATTTGTCAAGGTGATACTTAATATCCAGTCAGGGAATTATGTCCCTTCAGGAAAGTTTTATGCATGGATTACACGTATTGCCCATAACATGATTATGGATCAGTACAGACAGCAGGGCTTAAATAACTTCATTCAGGAAGACCCTGAAACCGGACAGGTTGCTAATAATGTTGAACTTAGTGATCCGAGTTTTGAGATGCAGCAAGTATATGACCAGAGTATAAGTGATGTAGTTAAATTGTATAAGATGCTACCCGATGTGCAACGCGAGATTGTTTTTATGCGTTTTTATCAGGATATGAGTTTCAAGGAAATTGCAGAGGAACTTGGCATCAGCATCAATACTGCTTTGGGTCGTATGCGTTATGCTATTATCAACATGAAGCGTATTGCTGCGGAAAAAAATATTTCTTTTGAAATGAGATAAAATATTTTGGGCTGCTTAGCGTTATTATTATATAACAATAATAACCCAGTTGCCCATGAATGATTCTACCATTGAACTATCTCCGAAAGAAGAGACCATTATTTTCCTTAGAATGTTGGCGAGACAGATGCAAACCGCTGATTATCCGACATCATGAAAAGAAATCTGCCGTTATTGCTTAACGGCAGATTTCTTTTTCATATCTTTGTGTTATTAAAGAATCATATTATGTCTAAAATAAGCAGAAGGGCTTTCCTGAAGAATGGTGCCATTGCTGTGGCAGGTTTGAACATTATGCCACAAATCTCCAATGCACGGAGTAATAAGAGTAAATTCACGGATTTTTTCCCCTCAAAGATATCCGATATAGGCAGTTATGACGTGGTTGTTTGTGGAGGCGGGCCTGCTGGTTTTATCGCTGCCATTGCTGCAGCACGTCAGGGAGCCAAGACGGCCTTAATAGAACATTACGGTTTTCTTGGTGGTATGGCCACAACGGGTTACGTGACCCCCATAAGCGTATTTGCTTTCAATGGCGACCTGGTTATTGGTGGCATTCCATGGGAATTTATAAAACGCCTGGAATCGCTTGGAGGAGCTTTTATAGAATGGCCTAAGGCCAATATAGATTTTGACATTGAATTATATAAGTTGTGTACCCAGCGAATGGTGCTTGAAGCCGGGGTAAACCTGTTTATGCACTCTTCTCTCATAGGATGCGAGACGAATGGTGACAGAATTGGTAAAATATATATCCAGAACAAAAATGGTATTGAATCTCTTTCTGCAAAGGTGTTTGTAGATACTACTGGCGATGGAGATCTGGCTTATCTGGCAGGTGCACCCATGCAGAGTAATCCTGACAAGGAGTTACAACCATCATCCTTTTGCTTCATTCTGTCAAATGTTGATACTGAGAGTGAACTGCTTAAGAAATGCATGTATCATAATGGCATTAATGGACCGAGTCAGTGTCTTCCAGTACGAGAGAAATTATTGCAATTAAAAGTTGCTGGTGAAGATATACCTGATTTCGGTGGCCCTTGGTTTAACAATGTACTTCATAAAGGCAGTGTCGCCGTCAATATTACACGAACAGCAACAGACTCTTGTGACAATCGCAATTTTACGCAGGCTGAATGCCAATTGCGAGAAGATATTTTTAAGTTCAAAGACTTGTTGAAAAAGAACTTTAAAGAATTTAAGGATTGCTATGTCTCTTCCTGTGCTCCACAGGCAGGCATTCGTGAGTCAAGACGAATTCTCGGTATTCACACAGTTACAGCAGATGAATATGTCAATGCTTTCCATTATACCGACAGCATATCACGTGGTATCCATCCAATAGATATCCATGCCAGTAGAGGGACAAGTCAGACGAGGATTGACCTTAAGCAGCCGGCATACGTTCCATACCGTGCTTTGATAACAAAAGAGCTGGCTAATTTGGTTGTGGCTGGCAGATGTATTTCTACAGACCGGCAGGCACTGGCATCCCTGAGGGTCCAGGCTTCATGTATGGGAACAGGACAGGCAGCTGGTGCGGCGGCTGCATTGAGTGTTACTTCAGGCAAGCCAGTCCAGGAGATTGACACCAATGCTCTCATTGCGACATTAAAAAAGTGGGGTGCCGTTTTGTAGGCACAGGCTTTGGCTGAGATATCAGTCTTTCATCAAATCTACGATTACTGCATCAGAGACAAACAATCCCTGCCGGGATAATCTCAGACAATCGTCCTGAAAGATGAGATTGCCGTTATCGATATGATATTGGGATGATTTTAGAAGGGCTTCTGTTGAGTGTCTGCCAAATATCTTGGAAAAGGCATTAAGGTCAATACCTTCCTTTGTTCTCAGGGAAACCATCACCATTTCATTCCAACGTATATCCTCTGTGAGGAATTCTTCCTCTTGCATATCCTCAATATGTCCTTTTGCCCGAATATAGGAATCTGTCTGTTTTGCATTCCAACATCGTGAAACACCATTGTAGGAGTGTGCGGAAGGACCGCATCCTAAATAGTTCATACAATGCCAATAACCGCTATTATGCTTTGCCCGGTAACCGGGGCGGGCGAAATTGGAAATCTCATAATGGTCCCATCCGCAACTATCCATTTTCTCTATCAGAAACATATACATGGAACGGCTGATTTCCTCATCAATTTCATGTATTTGTCCTGATTTTTTCATTCTAGTCAACGGAGTGCCTTCTTCATATGTCAGAGAATAACATGACAAATGTGTAATGGGCAAGGATAATGCAGTATTTACATCTGCTTTCCATTGTTCAGTGTCCTGACCAGGAAGCCCGTAAATCAAATCAATACTGATATTATCAAATCCATGCCTGCATAATGTTTCCACAGATTCGATTGCTTGTCGTGCCGAGTGACGCCGGTTAAGTGTCCTTAGCATTTTATCTTCAAATGACTGAATCCCAAGACTTATTCTATTTATCGGGGTTGTTGCCAGTTCCTGTGCATAGAAATCATGTATATCATCAGGATTTGCTTCCATAGTTATTTCTGCATTTGAGTCAACTATATAATTTGACTCAATGGTGCTGAAAATCAATTCCAGTTCTGCAAGTGAGAGTAAGGATGGTGTGCCGCCTCCAAGATAAATCGTACCTATCTTATTCGAAGGGAGATAGTTCTTGCGCCATTGAAGTTCGCTGCAGAGTGCGTCCACATAATTTCTTATTGTTTCTGAACCTTTTATCTCAGAGAAGAAGTCGCAGTAGATGCATTTCTGCTTACAAAAGGGAATATGTAGATAAATACCATTCATATTCTGAATTGTTATCTTAATGCAAAGTTATTAAAAAGACAACTTAAAAAATCTATCCTAAGATTTGCTTTTTTGGATTTTTATTCTTATCTTGCGGTCCATTTGAGAATTTTAATTGAAAAATCATATATTTTTAGTTTATGAAGACCTATACAACTAACGAAATCAAGAACATTGCCTTGCTTGGTAATGATGGAGCGGGTAAGACCACTTTGACAGAATCTATTCTGTTTGAAAGTGGTCAGCTCCAAAGAAGGGGCCGCATTTCACAGAAGAATACGGCGAGTGACTATTTCCCTGTAGAACAGGAGTATGGATATTCTGTATTCTCTACGGTATTCCATGCTGAGTATAATAACAAGAAACTCAATTTCATTGACTGTCCGGGAGCAGATGACTTTGTAGGTGCTGCACTTACTGCGCTTAATGTTACGGATACTACAGTTATTCTCCTTAATGGTCAATATGGAATTGAGGTGGGTACGTTAAATCATCTGCGCTATGCTGATGAGCTTAACAAGCCTGTTATCTTCCTTCTGAACCAGCTTGATGATGAGAAATGTGACTATGATGTAGTCGTTGAAAAGCTGAGAGAATTATACGGATCTAAGTTCATCCCTGTTCAGTATCCTCTTAATCAGGGAGAAGGCTTTAATTCCTTCATTGATGTCCTGACAATGAAGAAATATACCTATAATGCCAAGGACGGCGGTCATGCTAAAGTTGAGGATATTCCTGCTGATCAATTAGACAAGGCTACGGAGATGAACCATGCGCTTGTAGAAGCTGCAGCAGAACATGATGAGGCTCTGATGGAGAAATTCTTCGACCAGGGTTCTCTTACTCAGGATGAAATGCGCGAAGGAATCAGGAAGGGATTGGTTACACGTAGTATCTTCCCTCTCTTCCTTGTTTGTGCAAGACAGAACATAGGCGTTGACCGTATGATGGAATTCCTTGGCAACATTGTTCCATTTGTTGACGAGATGCCAGCAGTATGCAATACAGAAGGAAAGGAAGTCCTTCCTAATGCAGATCAGCCTACATCCCTCTTCTTCTTCAAAACAGGTATGGAGCCACATATCGGTGAAGTTCAGTATTTCAAGGTAATGAGTGGAACTGTGAAAGTGGGCGATGAGCTTGTCAATGCAGAAAGAGGCTCTAAGGAGCGTATGGCTCAGCTTTATGTTAGCTCGGGAGCTAATCGTATTAGTGTTCCTCAGCTTAGCGCCGGAGATATCGGGTGTACGGTAAAACTGAAAGATGTTCATACGGGCAATACCTTGAATGACAAAGATTGTGACAACAAATTTAATTTCATCAAGTTCCCGCAAGCTAAGTATACCCGTGCCATCAAACCAGCAAATGTTACTGATACGGAGAAGATGGTTGCTGCCATCAACCGTATGTCTGAGGAGGATCCCACATGGGTACTTGAGCAGAGTAAGGAGTTGCGTCAGATACTGATTCACTCTCAAGGTGAATTCCACTTGCGAACCCTCAAATGGAGACTGGAGAACCTTGACAAGATTCAAGTTGAGTTCTACGAACAGCGCATTCCTTATCGTGAGACTATAACAAAGGCTGCCATCGGTGAGTATCGTCACAAGAAACAGAGTGGTGGTGCCGGCCAGTTTGGCGAAGTTCACCTGATTGTGGAACCATATACTGAAGGTATGCCTGCACCTACCGTTTACAGATTCAATGGTCAGGAATACCGTATCAATGTTAAGGCTACTCAGGAGATTGATCTCGATTGGGGTGGGAAACTGGTATTCATTAACAGTATCGTTGGTGGTTCTATTGATTCTCGTTTCATGCCAGCTATTTTAAAAGGTATAATGCAGTGTATGGAACGCGGTCCGCTGACAGGCTCTTATGCTCGTGATGTGCGCGTTATCGTATTTGACGGTAAGATGCACCCGGTAGATTCTAATGAAATGGCATTTATGCTCGCTGGACGTAATGCTTTCAGTCAGGCTTTCAAACAGGCTGGCCCAAAGATTCTGGAACCAATATATGATGTAAATGTCAATGTTCCTGCCGACGGAATGGGAGATGTGATGAGTGACTTGCAAGGCCGTCGTGGTATGATTATGGGCATGGAGTCAGGCAAGAATTTTGAGACCCTTAAAGCCAAGGTTCCTCTCAAGGAATTGTCCAATTTCTCTACGGCACTCAGTTCATTGACAGGTGGTAGAGCAGGATTCAATATGGCATTCTCCAGTTATGAACTCGTTCCGACTGATGTTCAGGAGAAGCTGATTAAGGAACATGAGGCTGAAGAAACAGAAGAATAGTTCTTTTGTTAGTCTATATGGATACGGATTACTCTTAGCAGGGTAATCCGTATTTTTCTTGTTGTGAAGTCAATGGATGCATTAGTAGTTTGCAGGTCTGTAATGCTTCTTAAACCAATTATACAACAGAGACCTTTGAAAGATATTGAAGAAAAGTCTGTCATACTCAATAAAAATATTATCTTAGTGGAGTTTTTTTTATGCCACATGTCACCTTTTGCTCTCTTGACTGGTTATATAGGTGAATCGATTCATAGAAACTGAAGTCTAACAATTAAAAATGAATAGGAAATGGATGATTTAGTGGGGATTGTTGTGCCTGTCGCATGTGGATGCGTACTTCCCATTGTAGTGATATGGTTAAGTGTTCGTGAGAAGATGAACGAAACCAATAAACGCACGCAGATTGCTTTGGCTGCCATAGAGAAGAACCCTGAGCTGGACCTTGAGGACTTGCTTAGGAAAATTTCTCCCAAACAGAAACTCCTGAAGGAAAAGCTGCTTAGAAAACTGTTGTGGGGTTGCCTCACGTCAATGATGGGGCTAGGCTTGATCGGCTTCGGTGTCTTCCTGGGCATAAAAAACATGGGTGGTGATGATGACCCGTTGACATCTGTCTGTTTTGGATTGATGCTGCTGGCTATCGGTATAGCCTTCCTTATCAGTTACTTTGTGGGAAGGAAACTCCTTGCCAGGGAGATGGAGGCTGAGGAAAGGAATGTCGTCGAGAAGACTAAACTGTGACACGCGAGGAATTCATATCACACGTAGAGCGTGAGCAAAAAGCATTAAGGAGTTTTTTGCTCGCTCTCTGTTGTGGTAACAGGGACGATGCCGACGACCTTGCGCAGGATGCCCTGGTCAAAGCATATCTCTCAATGACTGGTTATCACGACCAGGGGAAGTTTCGCTCATGGCTCTTCAAGATAGCCCACAACACCTTTCTCAACCACAAGGCAGGATGCCGTACAATGGATAGTCTTGAAGCTGCGCGGTTGCTCTCTGGCGATACCTCTGCAGAATCTTCCTTTGAATACCAGGATCTCTATCTTGCCCTGAGTACACTTCCGCCAAAGGAACGTTCTGCTATTTCCTTGTATTATCTCAGCGGGTATGCTGTCAGGGAAATATCTGTAATTACCGAGGTGTCGGAGGATGCCGTAAAGAAACAACTCTCACGGGGACGTGATAAACTGAAAGAAATATTGAAGTTATGAACAAAGATAAAGCTCTTGAGGAACTTTTCCTCGCCTATAAACCTAAGCTCAATGACAGCGATGCTTTTATGGCATCACTCAACCGGCGGTTGGATGCAGTGGAGTATATCCGCCAGAAGCAGGAGACGACCCTGCGCCGCTACAAGATGTTTATGGTTGTAGCATTTATTGTCGGAATTGTGAGTGGCGCCATTACGGTAAAGTATGTTCTTTCTATGCCTGCCGACGTCCCTCTGATGACATTTAGCATACAGACCGACTTTTTCCTGTGGCTCAGCAAGAATATCCGTTTGATATTTTCTACGGCACTTGCTTTGCTGATGAGTATAGGAGTCATCAGTATAGTCGGCAATATACAGGATATTATGAGTATGCGTATCCGTGTTGACGGTGTAGCCAAAAAGGAGTGTGCTTGATGTGGGTTATCTTCCCCTCCTGTAGGTTATTTCATAGAAACAGGCATAGACACTAGACTGGGCATCGCCCTGACCTGATGTGTGGGGAACAATAAGCCTTACCTTGGCAATTTCGTCAGTCTCGCTGGAGTTGCGTCCAAGATTAATATACTGCAAGGGCACCAGCCATCCTTCAGGTACTGAGGCCGCTGCATAATATTTCTTCATTTGGCCGGAGATAAATGAACCGGTATAGTTTCCGTAGGTATTTGTACAAGACATTTTTTCGGGGACTGCAATGGATGACATATTGTCATTCCTCAACTGGATGGAGTCTCCGGCTATGTTAAATTCAATGAAGCGATTGTGCACTGTCGCAGTTTCGCCGTTCATTAACTTCTCGCCACAACCCTTGCGCATAATCTGCATGTATATACCAGTCTTTGCCAGCAACACATATTCGTTTTCTGCCAAGTTTGTCAAGCTGTCCTGGGCGGAGAAAACATCCTCACTGATGACTTTGATTGGTGCAACATAAAGCAATGTGTCCCCTGTCACTTCTTCTAAGACACAGGTTCCCGACTTTATGAAGTTGCTGATTGTGTTTCGCTCCCGTTTCTTCTTCTCTCCATAAGTCTCCTCTTCATTGCATGAGGAGAAAGACACACAAATTACAATAGACAATAAAAGAAGAAATAATCTGTTTGTTCTCATATTGGTTGCAAATTTACTAAAATCTTCGCTTATTGCCATTTATTTGTCCAAAGATTAATTCTGATTATCTTTCAGAAGTTTGCCAAAAGCTGCCATGGCCTCATTCACTGTTGCCAGGGCTTCTTCCATGTTGCAATACAATGTCCCTCCTGAGGCATTGAGATGTCCGCCACCATTGAAGAACTGGGCCGCCATTTTATTGCAGGGGAAATCGTCAACAGAGCGAAGCGACACCCTTATCAGGTCTTTCTCAGTGTCCTCGCGCAGGGATATGGACAGTTTGGCTCCTTTTATCTCCAGAGGGATATTCACCAGGCCTTCAGCGTCTCCCTTCTTGAAATGAAAACGTTCCATGTCCTCCCGGGTGATGGCAAAGCATGATGTATGGTACTCTTCATGATACACCATTTTTTCATTTAAGATATATCCCATCAGACGCAATCGGTCAACACTGTAATTGTGATAGACTTTTCTGTAAATCTTATCCTTATCAATCCCCTTGGTCAGTAATTGGGAAATGATATAATATATTTCAGGTCTTGAGGAACTATATGTAAACCCGCCGGTATCTGTCATCATGCCGCAATATATACACATGGCACATTCTCTGGACATGTCGTTGTAATATCCTAACTGCTCAAGCAGGCAGTAGACAATCTCAGAGGTGGAACTTGCATCAGGATCAGATATCAGTAAATCGGCGCTTAACTCGGGGTTCAGGTGGTGGTCAATAATTATACGGGGAAATGTGTATTCGTCTAACCATGTGTTCATTTCTTCCAGACGTTCCCTGCCGCTAAAATCCACACATATCAGCAAATCAGCATTGTCAAACATTCCCCTTGCTGTGCCAGGGTTGAACTGTCCGTTTATCACCCGTTTGCTTTCTGGCATCCAATTCAAAAATTCGGGGAAGGCGTTGGGCATAACCACAACTGTTTGTTTGCCAAGATGTTTCAGGTAAAGGAACATTGCCAAGGCGGCGCCCATTGAGTCCCCGTCAGGACTTGCGTGTCCTACAATCACAATCTTTCTGGCTTTATTCAGCATTTGATGCCATAGGGATAATTTCTTGGCTGATAGATATTCTTTGAGCATCGTTGTCTATTTCAAAACAAAGTTATAGAAAAATATAAACCTAACTATAAAACTTCACAAAGAAGATGTCAATAATTATTGCTAACTTTGAAAGAAAAACCATAATTGTCACCAAATGAAGAATATTCTCATTTTAGTAGCACATCCCAATCTCAAGGATTCCAAGGCCAATAAAGCATTGATGGCTGCTGCCAGCAAAATACAAAATGTCTCTGTCAAAGACCTCTATGCGGAGCCGTTTACAACAGATAACTATTACTCTGATTTCAAATGCGCTGACATAGTCGTGTTCCAGTTTCCTTTCTACTGGGGCAGTGCTCCGAGTCAACTGAAGAAATGGATTGATGAGATTTTCATGGCTTTTTGCGACAATCCGGGAGTGGCTGGTAAATCACTTCTTATTGCCACAACGACCGGCTCTGAATATGAGGCTTATCGTGCAGGAGGACGTGACCGTTTCACTATAGACGAGTTGTTGAGGCCTTATGAGTTCACAGCGTTGTATGCTGGCATGAACTATCTGACTCCTTTTGTGGTTTATTCAACTGCCGCAGAGAATGCCGCAGACTATATCCGAAAAGGTGCGGAAGACTATGAGACATTGCTGCGACTGCTTGCAGGGTAGCCTTGTTCCCCTTTTGGGGGAAGAAAGCAGACAGGTTATTTCTTCAGCACTTTACGTGCCGTGCCGTCCTTGTAGCGGATGATGCTGAGTCCTTTTTTAGCCTTTGGGATCTGCCGTCCGTCAAGTGAGAAAACACTCTCCGGCTG
>ONKB01000077.1 GCA_900318305.1 uncultured Prevotellaceae bacterium
GCGTTGTCATTTTGTTGAGAATGCGTGAACGACCGATGTTTTCGGCAGTTTCCTCATAATGGCAATGAGGAATGAGGTTGATTCCCCGGTTAAGGCCAATAAATTTGTCCTCTGAGCCATCGTCAGCAACAATTATCTCGTAGTCATCCAACTGGGGGCATTGTTCGCATTGCGCGGCAAGTGCACGAACCAAGTCAATGCAGACATAGTTGAATGTCGGTATGAGAATTGACAGATTCATGGCTGTTTGTAAAATGAGTAATGCGCAGGCCTCGGCTTTCCGCAGGCTTTATAAAACAGTATAGTTTATTATTTTAACCATTTGTCAAGCCAGTTGAAAAATGTTCGTTGCCACAGTATGCCGTTCTGGGGTTTTAGTACCCAATGATTCTCGTCAGGAAATAGGAGTAACTGAGCTGGTATTCCGTGCATACGGGCTTGCACAAAGGCGGATTCTCCTTGTGAATGGAGTATGCGGTAGTCTTTCATGCCATGTATGCATAGTATAGGTGTATCCCATTTGTCTATACTCAAGTGAGGTGAATCTGAATATGCGTTGTTTCCTGAGTTTTTCCATGGTGCGCCACCCAAATCCCAGTTGGGAAACCACATCTCTTCAGTTTCTCCCCATTGTTGGTGAACGTTGAATATGCCATCGTGTGCAATAAATGCCTTAAAGCGTTTCTCATGGTGGCCTGCAAGCCAGTAAACGCTATAACCGCCGAAACTTGCGCCAACACAGCCGAGGCGGTCTTTGTCAACATACGATTCTTTTACCAGGTCGTCAATGGCAGAGAGATAGTCTTTCATGCATTGTCCTGCATAGTCGCCACTGATTTCTTCGAGCCATTCCATGCCGAATCCAGGCAAACCGCGGCGGTTGGGGGCTATGATGATATATCCGTTAGCTGCCATAATTTGGAAGTTCCATCGGTAACTCCAAAACTGGGATACTGGTGACTGAGGACCACCTTCACAGAAGAGTAGTGCAGGATATTTTTTGTTGGGATTGAAATGTGGCGGGTAAATAACCCATGCCAGTTCCTTTTTGTTGTCTGTGGTTTTAATCCAACGCTCCTGGACTTTACCAAAAGTAAGTTTATCGTAGAAGTATTTGTTTTCAAAGGTCAGTTGAGTGACATTATTGTCCTTGAGGTCTATCATGTATACCTCGTCAGCCTGGCTCATGCTGTGGCGTTTTACGATAAGGGATTTGCTGTCTTTGGCAAGGGAGATAATGTTGTAGTCGTAGGTGCCGTCAGTGAGTTTTTTGACTTTGCCACCCAGGTTGGTGGAGTATACCATTGCTGTTCCATGCCAAACACCAGTAAAGTAGAGTGCCTTTGAGTCATTGCCCCAGCAGTATGAGTCCACACCTGACTGAAAACTTTCGGTGACATATTTTTTCTCTCCCGTAGCTATAGTGTAGATGCAGAGCCGGTTACGATCACTTTCATATCCGTCGCGCTCCATGCTCAACCATGCAATGTACTTTCCGTCGGGTGAAAAAGAGGGATTTGTGTCATAACCTACGTTGCAATCGGTGGTCTGGCTGTTGACTTTCTGGTGCTGGTATGACTGCGTGTCATCGGTTTCGGGGGCGATATAGCCGACAGGCTTGCATATGTTTGTCGTTTTGCAGGTCTGTGTGTCATAGAGATAGATATCACTATCTGTGCTTGACGCATATTTGACACCAGTTTTTTTGCGGCATGTGTAGGCAATAGTCTTAGAGTCTGGACTCCATGCAAGCTGCTCGATACCACCGAAGGGGAGCATAGGACACTCGTATGGCTCGTTCTCCAAAATATCTTTCATAGTGCTGATTCCCTTCGTGTTGAAATCGGCAAGGAAAGGATGGGGGATAGTCGTTACGAAATGATCCCAATGCTTGTAATTCATGTCATTGATGACCATACCTTTTGCCATGGGCAGATCATCGTATTTTTTGTCTATGCTCGCATTGGTATCGACCTGCTTTATGATGATGATTTTCTTTTCATTTGGTGAGATGAGATAATCGTCGATATCATTGTCAGAATTTGTTATCTGCTTTCTGTCGCTGCCGTCGGCATTCATGCACCATAATTGGCTGGTGCCGCTCTTGCTGCTTAGGTAGAGCACTTGTTTGCCGTTGTTAATATATGTTGGAGAGTTCTCGCTTTTTGTGTCAGTAGTGAGCTGTCTGCTTGTTTTCCCTGTCATGTCATAGGAATACAATACAGAGTGGCTTTTGTTTTGGCTGACACTGTAATAAGTCACGCCGTATATGGCTTCCTTACCGTCAGGAGACAGGACGAAAGCATTGATCCTTCCCATCGCCCAAAGGGCTTCGGGAGTCATCAGGTCGCTCTTTAATTCAAGATGATTCTTTCCGATAAATATTTCTTCTTGTTCTTTGGCCATTATGGTGTTGAAGGTAAGTAGTAAAGCGAACCAGAGAATTTTTTTCATGACACTGGGGGTATTATTTGTTGTTTCTTCTTTGTTGCATGGCTTTCTGTTGCTGTTGCATGGCTTCAAGTCTTGCGGCGAGGCCCTTCATCTTCTGAGGGTTGTTGATGTTCTTCTCGTAGTTTTTCTCCAGTTGTGCAAGGAGTTTCTGGTCATCGGTACGCCAGCGGAGAATCCACATAATGATGGCGCTGAACATCAAAGATATCCAGTAGTAATAGTTCAATCCTGCGGAGTAGTTATTGAAGATGAAGAAAAAGAATAACGGCATCAGCATCATCATCCATTGCATCATCTTCATCTGTTGTGCCCCCTGCCCAGTAGCAGCCATGGAGTCTTTCTGCATCCTCATATTAATCCAACTGTAAACAAGATTGCTGATGCAAAACAGAATACAGAAGAGGCTGATATGATCGCCGATGAACGGCAATTCACGGTTAAATGTGATAATGGAATCATATGTAGATAAGTCGTCTGACCACAGGAAACGCTGTCCTCTTAGTTCTATGGCAACAGGAACGAAGTTGAACATGGCAATCCAGATGGGTGTCTGAAGCAGTATTGGCAAACAGCCTCCCATAGGACTTACACCATATTTGCTGTATGTGCCCATTATTTCCTGCTGCATCTTCATGGCGTCTTCCTTGTTGGGGTATTTCTTCTGGATCTCTTCTATTTTTGGTCTCAGTACGCGCATCTTGGCACTGCTTAGATAACTCTTCCTTGTTGTGGGATAGACCAATATTTTCAGCAGGATGGTGATAAGCAGTAGTACGATGCCCATGGATACTCCCAGGTTGGTGAGCCAATTGAAGAGGTAGATTGTAAAGAAACGGTTTATCCAGCGAATAAGTGGCCATCCCAGATATACCAGATGCTCCAGGTTGAGGTCTTTGTTACTTAGACTCAACTTATTGGTCTTTTGAAGTAACTGGAACTGATTAGGACCAAAATAAAATTGAAGCTGGGTTGGTTTGACTCCGGTTGGATCGAAAGTTGTTTGTGCGGAAGCCTCGTATGATTTGAGGAAACCCGAACCTTTCTCTAAGGGCTTACTTGACAAGTGGGTGTTGCTGAAGTTCTGATGACCTATCATGACACAGCTGAAGAATTGGTTCTTGAATGCTATCCAGTCAAGGCTTTCTTCTGGAGATTTTTCGTCCTCCTTTGTCTCACTGAGGTAGTCGGGAGTGGTTTCGCTCATGATTTTGTAGGTCAGTGTTGAGTATCGGGCTTCGAAATCATAGCCCTTTTCCTGCTGTTTTGCCTTGTCCTGCCAGTCAATGAGCATGTAGTGTTGGTTGGGTGCAAAATATTTTTCCAATCCGTTGCCCTCAATGGTAAGGTTGGTCATATATGTACCAGGTATCAGCTCATAATGCATTTTTATCTTGCTGCCATCTGCTGCCTCAAGATACAGTGTGGCAGTAGAGTCGGTGGTTTCCTCTGTCTCAAAATAATAATCCTTTGTGTTGATGTTCTCGGCTTTCAGGGCGAGAGTATAGTTGAGGGATGCTGTTCGCTGGCTAAACAGTTGTACATTTTCACCTTTTTGGTCTTTGTAGTCAGACAGCTCTGCTGATACTATACTGCCACCTTTGGTGTTGAGGGTGATTTTTACCAAATTGTTTTTCAGGACAATGTCTTGGGCGATACCTTTTTTACTTTTGCCGAAGAGGGTAGTGGTATCCTGAGCCGATTTTTCGGCTTCTTCTGCTTGCTGTTTCTCCTCAGTCTGTTTTTTGATGAGTTCTTTTTCCTTGTTGACCAATTCTATGGAGTCCTGGGTCCTTTGCTGTGCCAATTCTTCCTTGCTTGGCTGACTAAAATAGCTGAAACCAATGAAAACAAGGGCAATAAGTATAAAACCTGTAATTGTGTTTTTATCCATTTTTAGCTGATTGTAATTTCTTGATTTATTCTTTAATAATATGCAAAGGTACGAATAAGATGCTAATAAGATATGCTGAATTGAGAACAATTTGCTTTCTCTGTTGCAAAGGATGTGCCGATTGACTCTTTCTCTGTTCTCAGTGCTAGTCTTGTCTGTATCTACCTTGAGGCATCATTGCATAGCGGTACTTGCCCGCCGTTTCTTTTTCAAATTTCAGCAGTCTTTCAACTGCTTTTACTTTAAGTGACATAAAATGATAAATTATAAGGATGTTAAAAATTCACCTCTTCCTTAAAACCTATTCCTTTTATCGTTGTTTAGAACTTTGTTCGAACTCGTTCTTAGTTTTGCAGCCTGGCCTGGCGGTTTTTGCAAGTAGGCCTGGTAACAATTGTTACATAGCCAGTCCGCAAATTTTCGATAGCCATTGGCTAAGTGTGTTCAAAAGTATAAAAGTAAAGATGTATTATTAAAAAATATTAAAAACGGATTAAAAAATGTTAAAAAATGGGGGGGTGGACTATTATTGCTCTAAATGATTTAATTTTGCAAAAATAAAGTACATCCACATTAATGGATTTAATGGTTTCTGACCTGATGTGTCCCTGAAATAATTTTTTAAAACTTCCTTAATAACTATATGGTAATGAAGATGCTTAATAATAAAGTCGTTGCTTTTATGGTAACTATTATCTTACTGTTGTGTGGATGTAGCAGTCACCATCTTGACGAGATAGATGATCCGAATCCTCCTGACACGACAGTTTATCAGCCTCATGTAGGACTTGACCCGACAGTGCCGCTCTTCAAGGACTATGACAAGATTGTGGGTTATTCACTATGGCGAGATGTTAAAATACCCGACACTAATCTGACAGGAGTAGGTTACTGCTATGATTACTGGGAAGAACACAAACATGAGGCCAGCACTTTTGAGGAACTCATGGCTCTTTGCGAAGTACCGCAAGAACTACTTGCAGCTATGTCAACGCGCAATCTCATCCTGACATGTTTCATGCATCCTTATCTTAACTTGTTCTATTCCTACACCAACAACTACATAGGTATTATGGTTGCAATGGGAGCCAACTGCTGGCAAGAACTGATGAAACGTGAAACCGGTTCGTCTCAGTTGCTTGACCTCTACTGCGAACTCACATATCCCACATCATCGATTTCCTCAGCTCAATCTGCCGGGCTGTGTTATCTTGATTATAAGGAGAAAGCAGCCGAAAATCCACACAAACTAAGTGGGCTTGCGCTTACGTTGATGACGGCAGTTGACGGCAACGTTTTCACTTCGGAGCAACTGAAATGTCTTGCTGGTGAGTTTTTCCGCAAAATTGATAACCTGTATGCCGCCGATAAGGGTAGATACACTTATAATACAACAATACGCTTCCCCTTCCTGCTGGGAGCTTTCATAGCCTATCATTATGACCAATCACTTACTCCCTATGAGTTGAGTCTGCTTTATGACTTTACGGGTTTTCAAGGCATGCCAGGTTTTGATGAAGAGACGGGACGGCGCTTTACACCCCAAAATGTTTCGAGTGCCCTGAACATTGTGACCCGAAGTCTTGAGAGAATAGAACAAGGCGGTTTGCAGATATCCAATTGAGGATTTTCTGCAGATTAAGACATAATAAAGGGGCAATTATAGTTCTCATACATGTATTGGTGGCAAACTGATACAAGTATATTCTAATTTATTGTATGGAGGTGTCTGTAGTGAGTTAAAGAGGCATGTTTTGGAGTACCACGGCCTTTTTTTTGATGTTTTTGTGAAAATATGTCTTGTATTTTTAATAAGTTTGCAGTTGAAAAGTAAAATCATTTGCCGTGATGAAAACTTGTCTGGTGATAGGAATGCTGCTGATAAGTGCTTTCTCCTTTGCGCAGAAGAAAGTGAAGAATCCGGCTGCAAGCATATCTGCCGCTGATGTAATTCTCGCCAATTATACTGATTCGCTGTATAAATTGAGTGACTATTATAATAATGACTGGAAATATAAGGGGAAAGACATCCTGACTAATCCTTATTACTATAGGCTATTTGTGCAGCCTACATTCTATTTTAATCCGATAAAACGCCAGATGGATATAGGTTGGCATTCTTCAGACAGCATCTCTGTTGTCCCTTATGAGTTGTCTGATATGTCAGACAAGATTCTTGATGCCAACACGGCAATAGACAGATTCTTCTCTGATGTCTATATTAATGAGCCGCAGTATATCGTTACGAGTCAATCGGTACTGGATAAGAATGAGGGTTTGCGTACGGATCTTAAACATGAAGCAGAACATAAGGTAGAACTTGCGTCTCGAGTGACTACTCCCAAGCCAGTGCAAGTGTTTGAGCCTATTCAGGTTGTGGGTTACCGTCCCAATTTCTGGACATTTAAGCAGACTTATGGTCTTCAGTTGATGGAATATTATTTCTCTGATAACTGGTATCAGGGAGGCTCCAATTATAACTCCATCCTGATGACAGCAAATATTCAGGCAAATTATAACAACAAATCGAAATTGGCGTTTAACAACCAATTGAGTATTCAGTTGGGATTGCAGACGGTGAAGGCTGATAGTATCCACCCTTGGCACTCTACCACTGACCAGTTGCGTATGATTAACCAACTCTCAGTCAGGGCTGCCAAGAATTGGTCTTATACAGCTACCCTGACCAGTACTACGCGAATGACACCTCAGTATCCTAATAACAGCAATGTTGCTACGGCAGACTTCTTCTCCCAATTTGAAAGCGTATTGTCAATCGGTATGGCATGGAGCCTCGCCAAGAAAAAATTCAGTACGACTATCAACATGGCTCCTTTGTCGTATGACTGGAAATATGTGGGTCGTGAGAGGTTGAGAAAACGCTATGGGGTATATCCCAACCATCATTCAAGAGAATATATCGGTTCCAATGTGACGATAAACTATACATGGAAACTGCTCAACGAATTGACATGGGGAGCCCGTATGTATTATTTCACGGACTATCATAGGGTGCAATGGGAATGGGAAAACACATTTACATTCACCATCAACAAATACCTGAATACTAAACTCTATCTGTATCCCCGCTTTGACGATACTATGTTTGACGACAATGGCAATCATACTCTACAGTTCAAGCAATGGTTGTCGCTTGGTTTCAATATCTCTTTATGATATGAAACAAAGTTATTTTGTTACCAAGTCTATATAAATAGGAAGGTGGTCGCTGAAACCACCGAGATACTTGTAACCGTTGTAGGTCTTGAATGGTTTGTAGCTCTTTGATGCTTCGTCCTTCTGCAGTATGAATCTGGGAGTGTGGATGTGGAAAGATTTCGGACTTGTGAACAGGGTTTTCTGATTGTCAAGGAGAGAACCGCTGACAATAATATGGTCTATAAGTTCCCATGTGTCGTTGTACTTATATGTTCCGAGTATATCGTATTCGTTTTCAGTTGGATGCGACAAGTTATATAATTTATTTGTTGAAATCGTTTCTCCATCTGCTCCCGACGCTTCTAAGGCTTGTTTCAAGGCCTCTTCTTCTGGTGTCTCGTTGAAGTCTCCAAGGATAATAATCTTGGCATCTTGAGTTAGTTCCATGATGGAGTCTGCCTGTTGTCTTATCGTACTGGCTTCGCTCATACGGTATTGTTCTGTTGCCGATTTTCCACCGAGTTTGCTCGACAGGTGGCACACGAAAATATGTAAAGTGTCGCCTGTAAAGACAATACCCCGTACATAGAGAATGTCTCTCGTGTCAATGAGTGGCAGATTGCTGAAATTAACTTTGAGGGATTTGTGCGAGAGTATCCTGAAAGTGCCTGGTTGGTAGAGTAGTGCGACGTCAATGCCGCGATGGTCGTTGCTGTGAGTCATGACATAATTGTAACCAGCTCTGCGCAGCAAAGCACGCTGTGTCAGATGAGTCATTACACTGTCATTCTCTATTTCGGTTAATGCCACGATGTCGGCAGGATTGTCCTTGCCCAGCGAGATGATTTCCTTGCTGATATTCTGCAGCTTGGTCCAATAACGTTTTCGTGTCCAGTTTTTCAATGAGCCCGGGAGGTACATTTCGTCGTTGCTTAAGGAATCGTCTTCGCAGTCAAAAAAGTTTTCCGTATTAAACTCTGCAATGCGGAAACCATTTTGAGACCATGTGTGTATTGGTATGAAGAATACTATTGCCAACAAAAATGTCCTCATAGGGAATTGCTTTGGACTGCAAATATACCAAATATTTTTCTGGCTGAAGATTAAGTGCGAAAATGCTCGGATTTTGCAGGATTTTTGTTAACTTTGCACGCTAATTAAAGCACAAAGAAAATATTACGATAACAGATGAATAAATTCGCTGAACACAAAGAATTAAATCTTTCAGCTATTAATAAAGCTGTCCTTGAAAAATGGGTCAAAGACGATATGTTCGGTCGTAGTTTGAAATTACGAGAGGGTGCTCCCACATTTGTCTTCTATGAGGGCCCTCCTTCGGCTAACGGCCACCCAGGAATACATCATGTTCTGGCACGAAGTATAAAAGATACAGTCTGCCGATATAAGTCAATGAAGGGCTTCCGTGTGCCTCGCAAAGCTGGGTGGGATACCCACGGACTTCCTGTTGAACTGAGTGTTGAGAAGAACCTTGGTATTACCAAGGAAGATATTGGTAAGAAAATATCAGTTGACGAATACAATGCTCAGTGCCGTGCAGACGTGATGAAATATACGGCAGAATGGCGTGAGCTGAGTGAGAAAATGGGTTATTGGGTGGATCTTGACAATCCATATATTACATACGAGAATTCTTATATTGAAAGCTTGTGGTGGCTGTTGAAGCAACTTTACAAGAAAGGTTTGCTGTATAAAGGTTATACTATTCAACCTTACTCTCCTGCCGCAGGTACAGGGTTGAGTTCCCATGAATTGAACCAGCCAGGATGCTACCGGGATGTTAAGGATACTACCGTGACTGCACAGTTTGAGATAGTTAACGCTCCTGCCAGATGGACTGAGTGGGGTAAGGCATATTTCCTTGCATGGACGACAACACCTTGGACACTGCCTTCAAATACTGCCCTTTGTATTGGACCGACATTTAACTATGTTGCTGTTAAGACATTCAATCCATACAACGGGGAGAAAATAACTGTTGTCATGGCGGAAGACCGTTTGAGTGCCTATCTCAAGCCTGAAGGTGCTGAAGCTGATATGGATGTCTTTAACCCTGCTGACAAAGTTGTGCCTTACAGGATAATTGATAGATGCGTGGGTAAGGATCTGATTGGCATGAAATACAAACAACTCATGCCTTGGGTTAAGCCCTCGGAGAAGTATGATGCCAATGCAGCTGCCTTTGTCAAGGACTATGCGGCTTCTCATCCAGATAAAGTTTTCTCTGTTGGTAACGATAAGTTCGTTGATCTTGAGGAAGTGGCTTTCCGGGTTATTCCTGGTGACTATGTTACTACTGACGACGGTACAGGTATCGTGCATATAGCTCCTACGTTCGGAGCTGATGATGCCAAGGTGGCTAAGGCAGCGGGCATTCCTTCGCTTTTTCTCATTAATAAGGGAGCAGAGACCCGTCCTATGGTCGATTTGCAAGGAAAGTATTATCTCATTGAGGAACTTGCAGATGCCTTTGTTGAAAAATGCGTCAACAAGGATGGATATAGTGTACATGCCGGCAATTATGTAAAAAATGCCTACGACCCACAATATGCGATGCTTGACGAGAAGGAACTCCAGAAGACTGAGGACCTCAATATTGTTATTTGCATGGAAATGAAACAGCAGGGCATCGCATTCAAGATAGAAAAACATATTCACAACTATCCTCATTGCTGGCGAACGGACAAGCCCATCCTGTATTATCCCCTGGATAGTTGGTTCATTAGGTCAACTGCCGCCAAGGAGCGTATGATGGAGCTCAACAACACCATATTCTGGAAACCAGAAAGTACTGGTACTGGCCGTTTTGGCAAATGGCTTGAAAACTTGAATGACTGGAATCTGAGCCGTAGCAGATATTGGGGAACACCATTGCCTATATGGCGCAATCGTGATACTCAGGAAGAGATTTGCATCGGTTCTATAGAAGAACTGTCTGCTGAGATTGATAAGGCGGTTGGTGTTGGACTAATGAAGGAAAACCCATTGACCAAGAAGGGATTTGTTGTTGGTGATTACTCCAAGGAGAACTACAATAAGATAGACCTTCACAGGCCTTATGTGGATGACATTATCCTGGTAAGCGCAACAGGCAAGCCAATGAGACGAGAAACCGATCTTATTGATGTGTGGTTTGACTCTGGTGCCATGCCTTATGCTCAGTTACATTATCCTTTTGAGAACAAAGACTGTGTTGACAAAGGTAATTTCTATCCTGCAGATTTCATTGCGGAAGGCGTTGACCAAACGCGAGGATGGTTTTTTACCCTTCATGCCATAGCTACAATGGTCTTTGACAGCGTAGCATACAAATCTGTAATCAGTAATGGTTTAGTGCTCGACAAGAATGGAAATAAGATGAGTAAGCGACTGGGCAATGCTGTTAATCCTTTTGAAGCTATTGAAAAATACGGCTCCGACCCCTTACGATGGTACATGCTGACCAATTCCTCTCCTTGGGATAACTTGAAGTTTGATGAAGCCGGTGTTGCTGAAGTGGCAAGGACTTTCTTCAGCAAACTTTACCAGACCTATTCATTTCTGGCAATGTATGCCAATGTGGATGGATTTAATAGTCTTGAGAAGCAGGTGGCATTGTCGGCAAGACCTGAGATAGACCGATGGATACTCTCGAGGTTGCATACCTTGGTAGCAGAAGTGACGGCGCATTTCGAAGATTTGGAATTGACAAGATCAGGCCGATTGATAGAGACTTTTGTTATCGACGATTTGTCAAACTGGTATGTGCGTCTCAACAGAAAACGTTTCTGGGCCGGTGGAATGACTGAGGATAAACTGAGTGCCTATCAAACTCTATTCACATGTCTTGAGACTGTGAGTCGCCTCATGGCGCCTTTCGCACCATTTTACTCTGATGTTCTTTATGAAGATTTGATGAGAGTTGCTAACGAAGGTGGTAATTGTAATGTACATCTCGCTGACTACCCTGTGAGCGATGCTTCACTGATAGACAAAGACTTGGAATTGCGCATGAGCCTTGCACAGAAGATAACGTCTATGGTGTTGTCCTTGAGAAAGAAGGAACAGGTTATTGTGCGCCAACCTCTGCAGTGTATCATGATTCCTGCTCAAAGTGAACAACAGAAGGCCCATATTGAAAAAATGGCTGACCTGATTAAGAGTGAGGTTAATGTGAAGGAAATCAGGTTTGTGGATTCTATCCAGTTGGAAAAGACAGTGAAATGTAATTTCCGTGTTTTGGGAAAGAAATTCGGCAAACTGATGGGTTCTATCAACAAGGTTGTCACAAGTTTGACCCAAGAACAGATATTCGAATTGGAGATAAACGAGAGATTGCCTCTTAATATTGACGGTCAGGAAATTGAGATACTGAAGGAAGACGTGGAAATATTCAGTCAGGATATACCTGGTTGGAGCGTCGTAAATGATGGTACACTTACTGTGGCCCTCGATCTTGAGATAACAGAGAATCTAAGACAAGAAGGTATTGCACGTGAGGTTGTGAAACGTATTCAGGCTTATCGCAAGGACAACGATTTCAAAATAACCGACCACATCCATGTCGTGATGGAAGAATGTGCTGAAGTGAAAGCCTCCGTGGAGAGTTTCAAAGATTACATTTGCTCTCAAGTCCTATGTGACAAATGGGAGTGGGGGACAAGTGGTAATACTGAATTTGTCTTTGATGAATATAAATTGAAGGTAACCATACAAAAACTGTAAGCCATGACAGAGAAAAAACGCTATTCCGATGAAGAACTGTTGGAGTTCAAAGAGTTGATCCTTGAGAAATTGGAGTTAGCCAAGAAGGATTACGACCAGATGATGAAAGCCTTAATGAATATGGAAGGTAATAGTGCAGATGACACGTCTCATACCTACAAAGTTATGGAAGATGGTTATGCTACGCAAAGTAAGGAAGAGTTGTCTTTGCTGGCCTATCGTCAGCAAAAATTCATGAAAGGCCTACAGGCGGCTCTTATGCGTATTGACAATAAAACCTATGGTATCTGTCGTGTAACTGGTAAACTCATACCAAAGGAGAGACTAAGAGCTGTTCCCCATGCTACTTTGAGCATTGAGGCTAAAGAAAACCGGAAGAAATAGATTGTGGAAGGTTACAATTCTGCTTTCCAATATAAAAGGACGTTGGCATTTGTAGCCATATTCCTGGTGTTGGCTGTTGATCAGCTCTTGAAGATTTATGTCAAGACAAATTTCAGATTAGGCGAGATGAGGCCTATCTGTGGTCTTGATTGGGCGAATCTCTATTTTGTGGAAAACAGCGGTATGGCATTCGGCCTGGATATGGTTGGCGGAACAATATTGTTGTGTAGCTTTAGAATCGTAGCCGTTGTCTTCCTGTTATATTTTCTTTTGAGAATATTGAAAGAAAAATTCTCTTTTGGTTTTGTCTTATGCGTCTGCCTGATTCTTTCAGGAGCGGCTGGAAACATATTCGACAATCTGCTATATGGTGTGTTTTTCTCCCAAAGTACAAACTGGGATGTGGCATATTGCGTTCCTTTTAACGAAGGCTATTCCTCGTTTTTTGTGGGCAAGGTTGTAGATATGTTTTATTTTCCAATTATCAGGACACAATTCCCGGATTGGATGCCTGTGTGGGGTGGAGAGCCTTTTGTTTTTTTCAGCCCTATCTTTAATTTCGCTGATGCGGCGATAACAACAGGAGCTTTATCCATAATTGTCTTTTACAGGAGGTCTTTGCAACAAGCTTTTGCGCTCTTTGAAAAAAAGGAGAAGGAGTGAGTATGAAAAGATATGTCGTTTTGCTGTTTATTATTGCGATGATGGCGTCATGCCATCATAAACAACCCTCAGGCGTGTTGAGTGAGAGCAATATGCAAAAGGTGTTGTATGAATATCATCTGTCTAAGGCAATGGCATATCAAACAGACAGAGTGGAGTATTATAAACGCTACTATTTCCTTGAAGTGTTGAAGAAGCATAAACTGTCGGAAGAGTCTTTTGAGAAATCATTGTTATGGTACTCACAACATACTGATTTGCTGTATAAAATATACGAGAATATAAACAAAAAGTTGAAAAGGGAATCCATGGCTTTGGGCGTGGTGACAAGTGACACGCATTATTATTCCTCACTGAGCAACAAAGGTGATACTGCCAATATCTGGAGCGGTCGGTCGTTTTACCTGTTGTCTCCTGTAGGAGTGAATAACAGGTTCTCTTTCCGTATTGATGCAGATTCAACCTCCAGACCCAAGGATGTCTATTTGTTGCACATGACTGCTAAGTATGTCTATGCCGAAGGACAGAGGGATGCTATGGTTAATCTTTCTGTGACTTATGTTGATGACTCCGTACAAAGTGTCCATATTCCAATTCATGGTGATGGGGAATTTAGGTGCGAATTGAATACCGTTGACAAGAATATAAAATATGTTCAAGGGATTGTGTTCTTGAAGGGCGCATATTCTGAAAGGCCTAAACTGCTTTTTATAATGCAGCCTGCAATGATTCGCTTCCATCATAAAGAGAAGGAGACTGGTCCGAAAACAGATGATGTGTTTTTTGAGATGGACTCTGTCAGTGGTATTAATAAGGATTCTTTGGCTGCTACACGGGATGTTGAAAGAATACCCAGGTTGCATGCTAAGCCAATACCTTTAAGAAAAAGCCGTAGGATACCTTAGTCCATGCGCAGTTTGTAATCCTCGTATGTGTAATTTCTGAGCAATTCGGTACTGTTGTCTAAATACTTTATTGCCAAAGAGGGATGATTTATGCCGTTAAACATATTTGTCTTGACGGTTGTGTAATGAATCATGTCTTCAAATATGATTTCATCTCCTATTTTTAAAGGTTTCTCAAACATCCAATACCCCATATAATCTCCGCTGAGGCAACTGTTCCCGCCTAAGCGATATATGTTTTTTGAAGAAATATCTGTGTGAGATGCATCTTCTATGACTTTTGCCCCTCTGACTTCAGGATGATAAGGCATTTCCAGACAGTCTGGCATGTGACATGTAAAGCTGACATTAAGGATGGCAGTTTTGATATGATGGTTCTCAACGATATCTATTACGCGACTGACAAGATATCCTGTCTGCCATAAAAAAGCCGATCCGGGCTCAATGATGAGTTCCAGGTTAGGATGTTTTTGCTTTAAGGCATGAAGAGTGTCGATAAGAAGCTGTATGTTATATCCTTTTCTCGTGATGAGATGACCTCCTCCCATATTCAGCCATTTTATCTTGCTTAACAGATGCCCGAAACGTTTTTCCACATGTTCTAATGTATGAGCCAATGATATAGAATCGTTTTCGCAGAGACAATGGAAATGTAATCCCTCAATGCCTTCGGGTATGTCCTGAAGTTGTGACGAAGGAATACCAAATCGTGATCCTGGTGCACAAGGATTATATAATTCAGTTGTAATTTCAGAATATTCGGGGTTGATTCTTAGTCCCATGGAGATGGGGTTGTGAGATTTTCTGTTCCACTCCTCAACCAGGGCTTTGAAATGGTGGTATTGAGAGAGAGAATTGAAAGTGATGTGGTCACTGTATAGCATTAATTCCTCAAACGTGTCGTCTTCGTATGCCGGAGAATAAGTGTAGGTCTTTGTGCCGAATTCCTCAACGGACAAGTGAGCCTCAAAAAGGGAACTTGCTGTTGTGTGGGAGACATATTCCCGAATAATGGGAAAAATTCTCCAATTGGCGAATGCCTTTAGCGCTAAGATAATCTTAATATCAGCGGTTTGGCTAACCTGTCGCAGCAACGTGAGATTTTCTCTGAGTTTTTTCTCCTCTATAATGTAGCAAGGGTTGTAAGTCTCTGGCATATAGTGTGAATTGTTTTCAATAATGCAAAGTTACTTATTTTGTTTCTCTAAACTTTCTGTTGAAGGATAATTTGTTAATTTTGTAATAATGTTCTATAAAACTTTTTCCGATTTTATCCATCAATATTTCCCTGATCAGAAAATACAGAAAATAATGGTCGATGCCCGTTTTACATGTCCTAACAGGGACGGTAAAGTAGGCTGGGGTGGTTGTACCTATTGCAGAAACGATGCTTTTTCTCCGCCATACTGCTCACTGGATATATCCGTTACAGAGCAGATTCTTCGCGGGAAAATGTTTTTTAAGGATAAATACACCCAGGCGAAATTTTTAGTCTATTTCCAAACTTATTCTAATACATATGCATCTTTGCCAGTCTTGCAATCTTTGTTTGAAGAAGCGTTGGCGGTAAAAGATGTTGTTGGCTTGGTTATTGGAACACGTCCAGATTGTGTAGATGAGAGTATCTTGGATTACCTGCAGTTCTTGTCAGAGAGGCATTTCATCCTTGTAGAATATGGGGTTGAGAGTTGTCATGACTCAACGCTTTGCAGAATAAATCGTGGACACGATTACCAATGTGCAGTAAACGCCGTCACAGAAACGGCAAAAAGGGGTATATTTGTTGGTGTGCACATGATTCTGGGACTTCCGGGGGAGTGTGAGGAGGATATTCTGCGTCAACCTATTGAATTATCAAAGTTGCCAGTCTCTTTGGTGAAATTGCATCAAATTCAGGTTCTCAAAGACACCCCTATGGAAACAGAATGGATAAAGTCGCCGGGAGATTTCCATTATATGGACTATAATGCCTATGTGGATTTGTTGGCAAAATATATTCTGATGCTACCTGAAGATGTTTTCGTTGAAAGATTTGCCTCTCAAGTTCCCTTGAATTTACTGGTAGCACCACGATGGGGCGTAAAAGCCTTAAAATTGCAATCTGATGTTGATAAAATGATCTCAACTCTTATTTATAAATAATAATATTTTTATTATTCTGTAAAAAAATGCCTTGGAAGTGACGCTGTATTGTGAAAAATTATTTATTTTTGCATGAATAATAGCGTTAAGAGGTAATTTCGCTTGAGACAGAAAATATTATTAATCTTTTATAAATATAATTTACAATGAAAAAGAAAATTACTCAATTGTTTGTGCTAGTGATAGTTATCACTTGCATGGGTATGTTTAATTCCTGTAAAGACTATGATGAGGATAATTATAATAACCTCACATTGCAGCTTAGGGAAACCTCTAATTTGGCACAGATTATTGACCAACAGCGTGAAGCTTTGAAGAAAACGGTTGATAGTCTTCGCAATCGTGTTGATACTCTGAAACAATGCAATTGCTCTGACGAAAGGTTTAATACTTTGATTACAAACTATTACGCCGCCAACCCACAGGTTGATCATGATTCTGTTCAGACAATTATTCAGGAGTATCTTTCAACAAACCCAGGTCTGACAAAGGCTCAGGTAAAGACAATGATTGATACTACTTTGACAAATTATGTCAAGATTTCGGCTTTGAACGATACCATTACTGTTATCAATCAGAAAATCTCAGATCTTGAGACAAAGATGCGTACTGAGCTGAATGACAGTCTGACAAATCTTGGGACAAAGATGCGTGCTGAACTGAAAGACAGTTTGCTGAAGGTTGCAACAGAACTGACAAAAATCTCAATTACTGCTAATACCGCAAAAACTTTTGCAGACAGCGCCTTGAAACTTGCTCAGTGGGATTCATTGCAGATTATTCTTTTGGGTGATTCCCTGAAGAAAGTTGCTATTACAGCAAGTAAAGCCGCACAACAGGCTCAGATTAATGCTTCTGAGATTTCTGTTCTGAAGACTGCTTATAACCAATTGAAAGCCAATGATTCAATTCAACAGGCTGCTATTGACAGCATTAAGGGCGTTTTAAATAATTTTGCTACTAAGACTGATCTTAAAGCCGTACAAGATTCTGCTGATGCATTATATGCTAAGGCTATCGCTTATATTAATGCGGCTGTTGATACTTTGATTTCAAGAGGTGAGTTCCAGGATAGTCTGGCTTCAATTCAGGCTGCATTCCAAGCTGCTGACTCAGCTCTCCAGAGCCAGATTGACACATTGAAGAGTGATTTGGTTGCCTTGACAAATACTGTTGCCAAGAACACAAAAGACATTGCTACTCTGAAGAGTACTTATGACAACGTATTGAAGCAGATGATTACAAGTATCGTTGTTCAGGGTGCTGTTAATCCTGTATTTGGTCAGTTTGCTCTGCCTATCGGTGTCCGCTCTAATATCCTCGTTGCTTATTATGGCCAATTTGAGCATAACATTTACTTCCCGACTGTTGCAACAAGCGATATGGTTTATCCCGACTATGCTTTGACAGACAAGGATGCTGAAATGATTGGTGCCGACGTAATGGAGCAGGTATTCAAGAACGATGCTAACGGTTATGTTATTAATGAAAAAGACTACAATGCTGGTAAGGTATATCTGACAGTTAATCCTAATACGGCTGACTTCACAGGTGCTCAGTTTGAGATGGTTAATAGCCTGGATGCTGCATGTCCTATCGCATTAGGTACTCTTGTTCCTTCAACAGATAAACTGACATTCGGTTGGACAAAGGCTACTGTAAACGGTCAGAGTACAAATGCCTTCTATGAGGCTCCTGCAAATTTGACGTCTGATAATATTGAAGCTGCCAAGATAGATATTGAGCCGGGTTTGAAATCTACAGTTAAGCAAGCTCTCAAGGAAGCCAAGAATCAAAACTATGGTTCTATCAACTTCTCTAACCTTGCACAGAAAATCTATAACCAGTTTGATGGTATTCTCGATGCTAATGGTGTCAAAGGTACATGGACTGATTCATTAGGTACACATAGTGTATATTCAGAGTATGCTCTTGCAGCTGCTGCTGTTAAGCCTCTGTCTTTTGCTTTCCTGAATGACAGAAAAGTAGGTGACGCAATTATTAATCGTCTGCCGAAGATTACTCCGATATCAAGCGTTAATTTCTCATTTAGTGATATCACAATTGATATGAGTACCGTTAAGGTCACTGTTCCAACATTGAACTATGATATCGTTGTTGATTTCGAAGATATTTCTCTTGATTCTCTCGGCGACTTGGTTGTAACTGTTAATGTACCTGATACTTTAACCTATAATCCTGTTACAGGTGATATAACTGTCAAGACTACTAAGAAAGAAAATGTTAATCTGGAAAACTATTCAGAATGGATTGACAACATGGTAGCTATTTTAAACCAGAAGGTTGCAAGATGGGGACAGCAGATTGAAGAAGGTATTGAAGTTCAACTGAAGAACCAGTTCAATACTGCAATGAAACAACTTGAGAACAATATCAATAAGATGATACAAGATGTGGCTGGTCAGATGAACAATTCTATTAATTCGGAAATGAGTAAAATAGCCAATTCTATCAATACCGATTTGAATGACAACTACATCAGCAAGATGAACAAGTATATCAATAAATTGAATTCTGCTATAGAAAAGATTCGTCCTATCTTGAACAATGCCAACTATTATCTTCAGCCGGCACTTACATATGATAACGTAAATGGTACAATGTCTATGTTGAGTGCATCCAAGAAATATCCGACACCATTTATTGGAACCGGTGCAAAAGCTATCTATATGACTTCATATACAGCTGAAATACTAGCTCCTTCATACAAGAAGTTTGTGGCTATTACTGATGTTATCAAAGATGGTAAGTCAGCTAAGGCTGGTGATCCGGAATGTTTGACAGAGTTCAGTAAAGTAAAGGCTGCCAATAAGATTCAGTACAACGGCATTGATAATATGTATGCTGTACTTGACGGTGACCAGAAAGCTGTTGCTCTGATTGTATCTTCTACAGGCTATACATATGAGATAGCTTACTCTGCACTTGATTACTCAGGTAAGATTGCAACACGCAAGTATTACGTGAAAGTTCAATAATGAGTTCTAATTTATCTGAAAAACTATACGTATCAATATTTCTGACACTTTTGGTTGTTTGTTCCTGCGGGAACAACAACCAAAAGAAAACAGAAAACTACGAATGGGAGGGAAATAACATAGAAGAACTGCATATACCTGATAGCATGGTAAGAGTAAGATTGGATAGCTTTGACAGTGATTCGTTTTACGTTACCATAAAGAGTACACAAGAAATGAATGCATTCGGCTATCTTTTGGCACTAAATGATAATTCAATAAAAGGTACGATACATCAGGGCGATGAATATTCAGTATTAGTTGATGCGGGAAATAATGAAATTAAATCAGCAATAAATGTTACAGAAATGATGGGCCAGTGGTACTACGACATGCAGCAACATCGCGGTTTGGTCTTCGGTCCCCAAGGCAGTCTTTCCAGTATCAATACAGATGAAATCAGTTTCAGACGTTGGCAAATTCTAAATGGTAAATTACTGATATATTATGTATATATGCAACAAATTGCTGAAAAGCAAAATCAGTTTGAAGTTGATGCCGCTGACATCCAGGAGTTATCTTCCAATGAATTCTGTTTTACGTTCAGAAATAAGCAGTATAATTGTCGCAGGATGAATGAAACAATAAAATTTCACAGCGCAAGTTAGAGCAAATAGTTTTTAGATAGTTAATAAAGGTATAATAATAATTAAATTTTTAGATATGACTAAGAAAATTTTATTCGCAGCATTATTCGCAGTTACATGTTTGGCAGCTTCTGCTCAACATGAAGAAAGAACTGTTGATGTATTCAAGCCCCATTGGTATATCCAGGCTCAGGGCGGTGGTCAGTACACATTAGGTGAGCTGTCTTTCAACAAGCTTCTTTCTCCTAATGCTCAGGTGGCTGTAGGTTACAACTTCAATAAAGTTGTAGGTGCACGTCTTAATGTAAACGGCTGGCAGAGCAAGGCTGGTTCTGAATTGAATGGCAAGACCTATAAGTGGAAGTACAATTATATTGCTCCTGCTTTGGATGCTACCTTTAATCTTTCCAATCTTTTCTGCAAATACAATCCTAATCGTGTTGTAAACTTCGGTGTTTTCGCAGGTATTGGTTTGAATATTGCATTTAAGAATGACGAGGCTAAAACTGCCGGAGAACAGATGCTGGCTGACAATGCCGCCTTGGTTACTGCTAATGATCAGTTTGTTCGTTACTTGTGGGATGGAACAAAGACTCGTCTCATGGGCCAGGCTGGTGTTACTGTTGACTTCCGTGTAAGCAAAGCTGTTAGCTTAGGCTTGGAAGTAAGTGCTAATACCGTTAACGATTATTACAACTCTAAGAAGGCTGGTAACTCTGACTGGTATTTCAATGCTCTTGCTGGTATTAAGATCAATTTGGGTAAGACTTATACTCAGAAGACTATTCCTGCATGCTGCAAACCTGCACCTGCTCCAGAGCCAAAGGTAATTGAGAAGGTAGTTGAGAAAATTGTAGAGAAGCCAGTTCCTGCTCCTGTAGCTGAGGTAAAGAAGGTTGAGCCTCTCCGCCGTGATGTCTTCTTCACAATCAAGTCAACTCAGATTACATCTGAAGAGATGGCTAAAGTTGAAGACATTGTTAATTACCTGAAGGAGAATCCTGCTGCTAAAGTTTCTGTAACTGGTTATGCAGACAAGGGTACAGGTAATCTTACTATCAACAGGAATCTTTCCAAGAAACGTGCTGAGATCGTAGCTCAGACATTGAAGAAAAAGGGTGTTTCTGCTGATCGTATAGTTACCGATTTCAAGGGTGATACAGAGCAGCCGTTTGCTAAGAACGACCTCAACCGTGTTAGTATTTGTATTGCTAAGTAATTATTATTAGTAATATGTAAGCCTATCTTCCTTATTTTATGTGGAGGATAGGCTTTTTTAATAAATTCATATGAGGAGACTACTACTTTTATATTGTTTTATGGCCAGCCTTGTGTCATTTGCCCAGATTAAGGATGGTTATTACAGAGTACATAATTATAAGACAGGTCGTTATATCTATGTCCTGGACAATACAGGCAGTATAAATATTTCTACGTCAAGTGCTGACATGGGGGCATTGAAACTGTGGAAGGATAAGTCCAAGGCGCTTACAGATCCTGCTACGATTATATATGCAGAGTATAAGTACAAAGGCTCATATGGTGAGATGTATGATTTACGTGCACAGGGTACAGGTGTTTATGGAATAATAGGCTATTATGTGAATATTGCACCCTATACACAATATGGGGCATCTAACCAGTATCGTGTATATGCCGAAGGAAAGTATCTGACCGACCCGGAGATGAGTTCTCGTGCATTTGCCTATTTAGGTACTCAAGGCACAGGTGATTACCGCATTTGGGTTGCTGACACATTAAACATGGAGGATAATTATCTTGCAGTGTCTCCAACAATCACAGCTAACGGAAAGTATTATGCACCTTATTATGTTGGTTTCGCTATTTCTTTCCCATCAACCAACATGAAGGCAAAATATATCAGTAAAATTGTTGGCGCATATGCCGTTATGTCTGATATTACTACAGATATTGTACCGGAATCAACGCCAATATTAATTGAATGTGCCAGCAATGTAGTGACAGACAATAAGTTGAATGTTCTCAAGAGTAACGCTTCTTTCTCGGGAACCAATTTGCTGAAAGGAGTCTATTTCAATTATGATGAGCGCCCTAAAAGCAAAGATGCCAGGAAAGCATATGACCCTCAAACAATGCGTGTACTTGGTCTGACCTCCGAAGGCAAGCTGGGCTATATTACATCAGATATTGACTATTTGCCAGCCAACCAGTCTTATCTGGTTGTGCCATCTGGGACAGCCCCTGAATTGACCATTGTTACTGAAGCTGAATATATTGCGGGTATCGCCAATATAAAGATTGGCAACAATGACGATGCGCCAGTATATGATTTAAATGGTAAAAAGGTTTCAGAGTCGAAAGCATCTATCCATTCTTTGCCTCAAGGCATATATATATCAAACGGAAAGAAAATCAGAATTAAGTAAGAATAGAAAAAGAGTTCCTTTTACAGGAACTCTTTTTCTTGGTAATATATGATTTGTGATTATGCAATACTTGTCACAAAAGTCTCCGGCTAATCCTTAAATTAATAACAGGGTAGGCGCTGAAAGCCTTAATCATGTTGACACAATTCTTTACCTTGCCATTAAGATTGTTCACGTCATGAACCAAGTCTACTCCATCGTGTGTAACGACTTTCGGTTTTCCGCCCCAGAACATTAAGCCGCAGTCAAAAGAATAACTGTATTTGCTTTTAGGAACAATACTGTTGCCGTATCCAAAACCCAGATATGGCTTAAAACGATTGGCTTTAACCTTTATTGTCACCATACTATGCTCGTTTGGAATCATACGATATTGTTTTCCCGTATCTTTGAAATCTCCTATATGCATAGACATTGTTCCCGTGTCAAGTATTCTGTCTTCTATTAATGGCGGCAGATATATTGTATTATCTCTGATAGTGACAACAGGATTCCCGTAATAAACATTTTTATAAATATTGTTATAGAAGTTCACAGCCATCAGTGTCGTCATGCTTTCCTTGGAGTTTTCTGCCATTCCAATCCGTGATGGACCGGCATAAAAACCTGCGGTAAAATGCCACTTCTTGTTCTTAAAAGGAAAAAAATCAAAAAGCAGTTTAAAATTATTGAATCTTGGCTCTCCTTTCATTGTGACTCTATCCTTGATATCAACACCCATCAAACTTTGCAAGACACGCTGCAATTCATTAAATCTTTCTTGGCTTTTAGATTGAGTAACACTGGCTTCGCTTTCTTTAACAACCTGAATATCAAAGTCCATGTTAACATTAATATGCGGCATATAGTCAAAACCAGTCCTGACTTGTACGTTAGGACCTATGGGGGAAGCCACTTCAACACCAATACCAGTGGTTCCGGCAGTTACGGCAATGTCCAGATGGTTGAAATACCCGTTTCCCTTTGAACCGACAAGCTTATTGTAATTGCCTTGAGCATGTAGGGCGCAGATATTTAAACCTGCCATAATGGCTAATGCGATGATTATTCTCATGTCTTTGTAGATAAATTCCTCACAAAGTTATTTGAAATTCTTTAACCAGCAAAGCATGAGACCAACAAAAAGCGATTCCCCGTGAAGAGAATCGCTTTTATATAATAAATGTAATACGATACTTTATTTGTTCTTAAGCAAATCACGTATTTCAGTCAGAAGGACTTCTTCCTTTGTTGGTGCCGGTTCTTCTGCAGGAGCGGGGGCTTCTTCTTTTTTACGGTTAAATTTGTTGATACCCCTCAGCATCAAGAAGATACAGAATGCTACGATAAGGAAGTCAACAACGTTCTGTATGAACTGTCCGTAAGCTAGTACAGCAGCACCAGCCTCTTTTGCGGCAGCAAGACTCTGGTATTCCCCGTCACCAAGCGTAACAAAGAGGTCAACAAAACTAATTCCTCCTGTAACTTTACCAAGGAGTGGCATTAATACATCGTCAACCAATGAGCTGACAATTTTTCCGAAAGCACCGCCGATGATAACACCGACAGCCATGTCCATTACGTTGCCTTTAACGGCAAACTCTTTGAATTCACTGATAAAACCCATATTTTATATCTATTTAATTGATTTATTACTACAAAAATAGAAAATATTTTTGTAATTTTGCACTCGAAAAGCGAAAAGTTCTCAGGAATGTGGGAATATCGTTTAAAACAAGAACATTATAGTTTAATTTTTTATTAATAACAAAAGTATTATGGCAATTAAAGTAGGTATTAACGGCTTCGGTAGAATTGGCCGTTTCGTATTCCGCGCAGCTCAAACTCGCAATGACATTCAAATCGTAGGTATCAATGACTTGTGTCCTGTAGATTACTTGGCATATATGCTGAAGTATGATACAATGCACGGTGCATTCCAGGGTACAGTTGAAGCTGATGTAGAAAAGAGTCAGCTGATTGTTAATGGCAAGACTATCCGTGTAACTGCAGAGAAAGATCCTAATAATTTGAAGTGGAATGAAGTTGACGCTGAATATGTAGTTGAATCTACTGGTTTGTTCTTGACAGAGGAGAAGGCCCAGGCTCACATTAATGCTGGTGCCAAGTATGTTGTAATGTCAGCTCCTTCAAAGGATGCTACTCCTATGTTCGTATGCGGTGTTAACTTTGACAAGTATGTTAAGGGTACTAAGTTTGTTTCTAACGCTTCTTGTACAACTAACTGCTTGGCTCCTATTGCTAAGGTTTTGAATGACAAGTTTGGTATCACAGATGGTTTGATGACAACTGTACACTCAACAACTGCTACACAGAAGACTGTTGACGGTCCTTCTTTGAAGGATTGGCGCGGTGGTCGTGCTGCATCTGGCAACATCATCCCGTCTTCTACAGGTGCTGCTAAGGCTGTTGGTAAGGTTATTCCTGAACTGAATGGTAAACTGACTGGTATGTCAATGCGTGTTCCTACTTTGGACGTATCTGTTGTAGACCTGACTGTTAATCTGGCTAAACCTGCTAAGTATGAAGAGATTTGTGCTGCTATGAAAGAGGCTTCTGAAGGTGAATTGAAGGGTGTTCTTGGTTACACTGAGGATGCAGTTGTTTCTTCTGACTTCTTGGGTTGCACTCTGACTTCTATCTTCGATGCCAAAGCTGGTATTGCTCTGACTGATACATTCGTTAAGGTTGTATCTTGGTACGATAATGAAATCGGTTACTCTAACAAAGTTCTCGATCTTATTGCACACATGAAGAAAGTAAACGGTTAATATTTAATCGTAAATTATAAAGCCACTTGTTTTTCAAGTGGCTTTTTTTTGTTAATTTTGAATTATCGTGAAATATGATTTGATAACAATTTTAGGACCTACGGCTTGTGGCAAAACTACTCTTGCTGTAGCTGTTGCAGATTTTCTCAATGCAGAGATTATCAGCGGTGACAGTCGTCAAGTCTATAAGAGAATGGACATAGGTACTGGCAAAGACCTGTCTGAATATAATATAAATGGTAAACAGATTCCTTACCATCTTATAGATATTGTTGAGCCAGGATGCAAATATACTGTGTATAATTTTCAGCATGATTTTCTTGAGGCATATAATTCGATATGCGCCAAGGGCAAACTGCCGGTGTTATGTGGTGGTTCTGGATTGTATCTTGAGTCGGTCCTGCGCGCATATCGTATGTCACCGGTACCTGTCAATGAATCGTTGAGAGAGTCTCTTGAAGATAAATCGTTGACAGAATTGGCAGAGATACTCTCTTCATATCGTAATCTTCATAACACAACAGATACTGATACTAAGAAAAGAGCTATTAGGGCCATAGAGATAGAGTCCTATTATCAGGAGCATCCTCTTGATTCTGTGGAGTTTCCTGAGATTAATAGTCTTGTGGTTGGCTTGGATGTACCTCGTGAAGTTCGTCGTGAGAGGATTACAGAAAGACTGAAGGCAAGACTGGAAGAGGGAATGGTTGATGAAATTAAGTCATTGTTGGCAGAGGGAATACCTGCAGAGAATTTGATATACTATGGGCTGGAATACAAGTATGTTACGGAATATGTTATAGGAACTTTGAGTTATGAAGAGATGTTTAGAGACTTACAAATAGCCATACATCAATTTGCCAAGCGCCAAATGACTTGGTACAGGGGAATGGAAAGACGTGGCATTAAGATTCATTGGATAGACTGCCTCATGCCTCTGGATGCCAAGGTGGAAAAAATAAGATCCCTGTTTGTTGAAGCATAATTAAGGCTGGCAAATTTGCCAGCCTTAATTATGTTATAGTGAAGGATTAATCCGCAGATTAAGTTCGTCAAGTTGTTTTTGGTCAACTGCTGAAGGTGCTTCAAGCATGACATCTTTTCCAGAGTTGTTTTTGGGGAAGGCAATACAGTCTCTGATAGAGTCCAATCCAGCAAAGAGGCTTACCCATCTGTCTAATCCGTATGCCAGACCACCATGTGGTGGCGCACCATATTTAAAGGCATTCATAAGGAATCCGAATTGTTCTTGAGCTTTCTCTGGTGTGAATCCTAATACCTCGAAAATCTTGGCTTGTAAAACGGCGTCATGTATACGTATTGAACCGCCTCCTACTTCAACTCCGTTGCAGACCATGTCATAGGCATCAGCCAGGACTTTTGCCGGATCTGTGTCCAGCAGCGGGATGTCTGAAGGCTTTGGTGCGGTGAAAGGATGGTGCATTGCCATAAGTCTCTGCTCTTCATCACTCCATTCAAACATAGGGAAATCAACGACCCAGAGCAGGGCAAACTTGTTCTTGTCGCGCAGACCAAGGCGTTCTCCCATTAACAGGCGCAACTCACATAGTTGCTTGCGGGCTTTCATGGCATCTGGACCAGAAATGATAAGGATGAGGTCTCCTGTTTCTGCATTCATTTCTTTTGCCATGTGATTTAAAACCTCAGGAGAGTAGAACTTGTCAACACTAGATTTCACGCCATCTTCCTGTACGCGTGCGTAGACTAAGCCTTTGGCTCCAATTTGCGGACTTTTTACATAGTTTGTCAATTCGTCAATTTGTTTTCTTGTGTATGACGCACAGCCTTTTGCACATATACCACCAATATATTCGGCCTCATTGAACACGGCGAATTCTCCAGTGTTTTTGAGAATATCCATCAGTTCAACGAATTCCATGCCAAAGCGCATGTCGGGCTTGTCTGAGCCAAAACGTTTCATGGCTTCTTTCCAGCTTAGTCTCAGAAATGGTTTGTCACCCAAATCATAGTTGCGTACTTCTTTGAATAGGAATTTTGTCATCTCTTCAAAAGTGTTGATGATGTCATCCTGTTCTACAAAGCTCATTTCACAGTCTATTTGGGTGAATTCTGGTTGTCTGTCAGCTCGTAAGTCTTCGTCGCGGAAGCATTTTACGATTTGAAAATACCTGTCCATGCCTGCTACCATGAGGAGCTGTTTCAAGGTTTGTGGACTTTGGGGTAGGGCATAGAATTGTCCTGGATTCATCCTGCTGGGTACGATGAAGTCGCGGGCACCCTCTGGTGTCGAACCTACAAGGACTGGAGTTTCTATTTCCATAAAGCCTTTACTGTCAAGGAAATGTCTTACTGCAAGGCAGAATTTATGGCGAAGTTCCAGATTTGCTCTAACATTACTGCGGCGAAGGTCGAGATAGCGGTATTTCATTCTGATGTCATCACCGCCGTCTGTATTCTCTTCGATAGTGAAGGGAGGTACCTCAGATTTGTTCAGAATCCGCAGTTCCTTTACAATAATTTCTATCTCGCCAGTAGGAATCTTGTTGTTTTTGTTATATCTTTCGCTTACAATGCCAACAATTTGGATAACAAATTCACGACCTATCGTATTGGCTTTTTCGCATAACTCTTTGTTGTCTTCTTCATTGAAGACAAGTTGGGTGATTCCGTATCGGTCTCTAAGATCAATAAAGGTCATTCCGCCCATCTTGCGTACTTTCTGTACCCAGCCAGCTAATGTTACTGTTTCATTAACATTGGCAAGTCTTAATTCACCGCAAGTCTTTGTTCTGTACATAATGTGTTTGTTGTTTTATTATACAACAAAGTTACAAAGAATTAATGGGTCAATGGTAACTGTAGGGTAGAAAATTCGCTGAATAATCAATCGAGGGTATCTTGTAAATAATATAAAAAAAAGAAGTTGAATGTATCTTCAGCTTCTTTTTGTGTCGGGGTACCAGGATTCGAACCTGGGACCCCCTGCTCCCAAAGCAGGTGCGCTAACCGGGCTGCGCTACACCCCGTTTTTTAATTTCTGTGCAAAAGTACAAAAACATTTTGTTTTGGCAAGTGTTTTTGGGGTTTTATTTCAATTTAAATTAAAAATGGGCATAATCATGATTATGCCCATTTTATGTTAATCGTAAAAGTTAATTTATTTAACCTTCTTTACAATAGCCTTGAATGCATCTGGATTATTAACGGCTAAGTCAGCAAGGACTTTGCGGTTAATCTCTATGCTTGCTTTGTGAAGTTCACCCATCAATTGTGAATAAGACAAACCTTCTAAGCGAGCAGCTGCATTGATACGCTGAATCCATAATGCGCGGAAATTGCGTTTCTTTGTTTTACGATCCCTGTAAGCGTATGTTAAACCTTTTTCCCATGTGTTCTTGGCAACGGTCCAAACGTTTTTACGTGCACCAAAATAACCACGGGTTAATTTCAGAATTTTCTTTCTTTTTGCTCTTGAAGCAACATGATTTACTGATCTTGGCATAACTTAAATTTTTTTGAATGTAAGCGTCGTCTTTCTAGTACGATCTTTTTTGCTAAACATCCGGTTAATAAATTTTCTTACCCTTGTTGAATTAACGAAGATTAAGAAGTTCTCTAACTTGTTTGAGATTTGTTTTGTCCACAATAGTAACGTGGTCAAGATTTCTCTTCTGTTTCTTGGTCTTCTTTGTTAAGATGTGACTGTGGTAAGCATGATGTCTTTTCACCTTACCTGTTCCGGTGAGGCTGAAACGCTTCTTTGCTCCGGAATTAGTTTTTACTTTTGGCATTTTCTTTAATTATTAAATGTTTATAATGTGCGGTAGCGTGAAACCAATACGCTACGCGCGTCAACTTTGATTAAAATTCTTCTCCTTCGATAGTCGGCATTTTGTATTCGCCTTTTTTCTCTTGGCGTGCCTGTTTTTTGTCTGTGACTTTTTTCTCTTCTGTTATGGACGGTTGTTCAACAGTCTTCTGTACTTTTTTCGTCGGACTCTTTTTAGGTGAGATGAACATTGTCATGCGCTTGCCTAAAAGTTCTGGCATACTGTCAACTTTTCCGACCTCTTCCAAATCATTTGCAAAACGAAGCAATAAAACTTCACCTTGTTCCTTGAAAACAATGCTGCGTCCTTTGAAAAACACATAGGCTTTAACTTTGTTGCCTTCCTCCAGGAATTCACGGGCATGTTTTAGTTTGAAAGTATAATCGTGTTCATCGGTTTGAGGTCCGAAACGAATTTCTTTTACTTCTATCTTAACTTGTTTTGCTTTGATTTCTTTTTGACGCTTTTTTATTTGATAGAGAAATTTAGAAAACTCAATGATTTTGCATACAGGAGGATTTGTGTTTGGGGATATTTCAACCAAGTCTTCTCCTCTGTGTTCAGCTAAAGCAAGTGCTTTTGTAAGAGGCATAACAGTGCTCCCTTCTTCACTCACAACCCTAACTTCAACAGCTTTTATCTGACGATTGATGTTATAGTTTTGCTTTAAGTCGTCTTTCTTCATTAATAATTTAGCGTCTGTTTGTGTAACAATATTTTAAATCGCGTGCAAAGTTAAAAAATATTTATCATTCTATCGACTTCTTCTCTAACTTTATTTGCAAAATCTTTATAATTTATTGATCCTTGGTTCTCGCCTCCTTGTTTACGAACCGCTACAGTCTTCTCTGCTTGCTCTTTTTCTCCGACAACAATCAGGTATGGAACGTGTTTCATTTCATTGTCACGAATTTTACGTCCTATCTTTTCGCTGCGGTCATCGATAAATGAGCGTATTTCCATGTCGTCAAAGTATTGCTTTACTTCATTTGCATAGTCAATATACTTTTCTGATATAGGTAGGATAGCGATTTGGTCTGGTGCAAGCCATAATGGGAATTTCCCGCATGTATGTTCCAGTAACACGGCAACGAATCTTTCCATTGAGCCGAATGGCGCGCGGTGGATCATGACAGGACGATGCTTCTGATTGTCATCACCGACGTATTCAAGTTGGAACCTCTCTGGCAGGTTATAATCTACTTGGATTGTTCCTAATTGCCATCTTCTTCCCAGTGCATCTTTGACCATGAAATCAAGTTTCGGTCCATAGAATGCGGCCTCGCCATATTCTATGTGAGCATTCATGCCTTTTTCTTCACATGCTTCTATGATGGCCCTTTCAGCCCTTTCCCAATTCTCGTCTGTTCCAATATACTTTGCTTTGTTCTTCGGGTCACGCAGAGATATTTGGGCGTCATAATCCTGAAAATCAAATGTCTTAAATACAATATTGATAATATCCATCACTCGCAGGAACTCATCTTTTACTTGATCTGGGCGACAGAAGATATGTGCATCATCCTGAGTAAAACTGCGTACTCGGGTAAGGCCGTGCAGCTCCCCGCTCTGTTCATATCTGTAAACTGTGCCATATTCTGCAATCCTAACTGGCAAGTCTTTGTAGGAACGTGGCTTGCGGGCGAAGATTTCACAATGATGTGGGCAGTTCATGGGCTTCAGCATATACTCTTCACCTTCATCTGGAGTATGAATGGGCTGGAAAGAGTCTTTCCCGTATTTTGCATAGTGGCCGGAAGTGACGTAAAGTTGTTTAGAGCCAATATGAGGTGTTATGACGAGATTGTAACCGTAATGGTTTTGTATGCGACTTAGGAAATCTTGCAGGCGCATGCGCAATTCTGTTCCTCTTGGCAACCAAATGGGCAAACCTTTGCCGACACGTTCGGAGAACATGAAAAGCTCTAGCTCCTTGCCGATTTTGCGATGGTCTCTCTTCTTGGCTTCTTCAAGCAGGACAAGGTATTCGTCCAACATTTTCCTTTTAGGGAAAGAGATGCCGTACACTCGTGTTAATGATTGCCGGCTTTGATCCCCACGCCAATATGCGGCGGAAATACTGGTTACCTGTATGGCTTTAATAGGAGCCGTTGAAATCAGGTGAGGACCGCGGCAAAGATCTGTATAGTCTCCTTGTGTGTAAGTGGAAATTGTCCCGTCTTCTAGTTCGTTGATTAGTTCAAGTTTGAGATTCTGTCCTTTTTCACCAAAGAATGCTAAGGCATCTTGTTTGCTGATATTCTTTTTTACCAGTTCTTCGCCTTTTTGTGCGAGTTCTGCCATCTTCTTGTTGATGGCATCAAAGTCGCTTTCTTTGATGGCTTGTCCCTCGGGCAGAAGGACATCATAATAAAAACCGTTTTCAATGGCAGGACCTATGCCAAATTCAATACCTGGATATAATTGCTGTAGGGCTTCAGCTAAAAGATGTGCTGAGGTGTGCCAGAATGTATGCTTGCCTTCTTCATCTTCAAATTTAAAGAATTTGATTGTGGCATCTTCTGTCAATGGTATATTTAATTCAGTTGTCTTGTCGTTTACTGCACAGGAGACAACTTCTTTTCTTAACTGAGGTGAAATACTTTCAGCAATCTGTAATGGTGTTGTGTTTAATTCATATTCTTTAATGGCACCATTAGGAAAAGTTATTTTAATCATGTGTATGTTGTGTGTGTTTATATAATATGCAAAATTACTTATTTTATTTGATTTAGCTATTGTGTAGCCTTATAAAAACTCATCATATTTGCTCTGATAAATGTTTTTTTGTATTTTTGAAGAATGAAAGAGGATGGATATCTCACAATCTCAGAAATGTCTTCTTCAAAATATGTGGACAAGAAGAGTGTTTTTTACGGTTTTGTTATACCCGTTAATAGCGAGGAAATGGTAAACGACATGCTGAAGGCCTACAGGAAGAAGTATTATGATGCTCGGCATATATGTTATGCTTATTGTCTGAATGCAGATAAGAGCGTAATGAAGTCAAGCGATAACGGTGAACCTTCTGGAACTGCTGGACGTCCCATGTTGGGAGTTCTCCAGTCTTATAATGTTACCAATGTCCTCTTGATTGCTGTGCGCTATTTCGGAGGAATCAAATTGGGAACCAGCGGTTTGATAGAAGCCTACCGTGCGGTATCTGAATTAGCCCTTTCTCAAAGTAATATTATTGAGAAAACCGAAGATGTAGTTTGGTCATTTAAGTTTGACTATTCACAGATGAATAAGGTTATGTCAAGTGTGAAATCATTGAATATTACCGTCTTGGAATCTTCATTCGATCTTAAATGCACAATTAAACTGCAAGCCCCTAAATCCATTATGTCAAGATTACAATCAGAAATATCTGATGTTGTAATCAATGAAGGGGAATAGTAAAAAGAAAAACTCTCTTATTTGTTGAAATGACCGTATACGATAGAGATATGTATAGGTGTTTCTCCTCCTACAAGCTTTGTGCTTGTTAATTCGAATTCGTTATAAATTTTCGTATAACCAGAAGGACTGACGTCTGACTTTATAGGAACAAGCACAACCTTGTCCCAATCAGGATTGCTGGCCACCCAGGTGTCGTGTTTAATTTGGGCTGTAACTGCATCGTCATCGCTCTTGATGCCAGCTCCGTCTCTCATCTGATTTCTCATCCAGGTGATGAGTGTGCCGATATTATCATAAGTGTAGGAGTTGTATAGGCTGTTGAATGTCGTGACGAACTCCTTCTTCCCGTCAATCAGTGCTTTGTTCTCAAAGAAGTCTTTGAGTTCTGTTTTCGGCAGCAAAAGTAGTTGGGAAGGAGCTTTTAGGTTATATTTGGTCAGCTGGCTGTTGTTGATTTTCTGAAAGACAATGTGTGCGCTGTTGATGGAGTCTTTCTCATGGTTGGCAAAAATTTCATCAATGGGAAGTGTAACTTCCGTAAATATGCCTGCTGGTGTTTTCAGGTATGTACAAGAGTTGTCTGTCAGCAGGGTGTCAACACCTTTGTTGGATATGGAGTTGTTTTGTAGGACTTCTTCTGTTGCAGCAATTTTCTCGATACCGATATGAGTGCTGTCAGCAACGGTAAATTTGAAGAAGCAGGATAAGACGGAGGCATCGATGCCAATCATGGAGCCGTTCCCGGATAAATGTTTGAAGTAAAATCCAGGAAATACATGATGTGTATATGCATACGTGTTCCTGTAATATTCAGGATGCTCATAATACATGCTCAATAGTTTTACTCCGAAGGATGTCGGTAGTTTAATATTGATTTGCTTGAGATATGAGTACAGGCTTCTAACAGAGTCACTCTCCTCAAGGTTGGTTACAGCATAGGATGCTACTTTGTAAATGGCGTCTTCTTTCTTGCTGATGTAAGGCTCTGGATTGAAACTTGTGTAGTAGTTGGTATTTTCTTCCATTACGTGAGAAGAATCCAGTTCATATACAGCGAATTTAATTGGGTTAAGCGAGTCGCCGTAATATGATTCTATGTAAATCGTGAGAATAACTGAATCGCAAATAATATTTCCATTGTCATCACAAACCAGCAATTCTTTCTTTGGCAGTTTATAGGCTTCGTTCCGGAAAAACTGTGTGGCAAAATTGCAGGTGGTTGTCATTCCTGTTTCGGGGTCGGTAACCTTGCCCAAATAACACTTTGGGGTGTTAGCTATCAGGGAGTCAACTTTGACAGATTTGGAATATGCGTTGAATACTGCTTGTGAGGTGTTTGTGACATCAGCGTATGGCATCGCATAGATGCCGATATCGTTTGTTGTTTCATCACATGATGCCAAAAGGCATAATGCAGTAGGTACCAGAAATAGAAAAATCCTAAATTTTGATTTGAGAGTAGACATTAAATCAAAAGAATTAAGATATAGATTTGTAGAACTCAAATGTATTCTCGGTGAAGTTTTTCTCGCTGTAATCCAATACGGGAATGTTGTTTTCTTTTGCTGCAGAGATCCATTCTTGAGGAATGTTTTTTTCTCCGCAAATGACACCATCGGCAAACTTGATGCCGAATTTTACCAAGTCGGAGAAGGTCTTTAATTCAATGCCCGTTTCTTCAATATCTTGTTTGGTGATGTTTTGACAACATATCATGTCAACAATTTCTGCTGGGAGAGGGGTCTTGAGAATGTCGTTGTAAAGAGTTATAATGATTTTTGAGCTCTTGAAAATCGGATTCTCTTTGAAACTCTTCTTGAGGTAGAAAGGAACTAAGACGGAAAACCATCCTTGGCATTGGATAATGGCTGGATCCCAGTGTAACAAATTGCAAGTCTCCAAAGAACTGCGGGCATAGAAAATGGAACGTACGTAGTTGTCCTCATATTCTTTACCATCGGCATCAAAGATCATCTGGCGTCTCTTGAAGAGGTCCGCATTGTCTGTAAAATATACCTGGAGCCTAGTGTCCGGCAAAGATGCTACTTTTATTAACAGGGGATGGTCAATATCATTGACAATAATGTTCAAACCCGACAACCTGATTACTTCATGTAATTGGTTCCGGCGTTCGTTGATGATACCCCATTTAGGTAATAATGCCCGTACAGCCATGCCATTTTCATTGGCGTATTTGGGAACAGCTTTCCCATAGGCCGACTTGGGTGTTTCTGGGAGGAATGGAACAATTTCCTCTCCGATAAACAATAATTTTTTACCTTTCATTAATTAATGTTTCTTTGCTTTTGCAATGGCAAAGTTACAAATAATTATTCATTTAAGTCTCTTCCGGAATGATAAATTTGTGTTTTACTCTTCAAAGAAACAACTCTTTACATGGTTTTAAGAGGCAAATTCATAAACGTTATTTTGTGTTTTAATGATACTTTGATGATAAAGAGGTTTTTACATGATGTATTGGTGCTACGGTCATTTCTAAGGAGTTCCATGAATAATCCTGTTCATTTTCCGTGTCATACGGAGTAGATGGGGGAATATAGTGGGTTTTCCGTATTTTTATATTATATTTGCATCACCAAAATAATCAAGATAATGAGAATAATTGTTTTTTTACTGGGTATAGGACTTGTGTGTTTTGCTTCATGCAACAGCAATGGTAATGATGCTAAGACTGAGAATTCTGATACTATCCTGTCGTTTGATGAAACGCTGAATCATGGTATAATTGAGATGACAACATTCCATCTTACTGACACTATATCATATAAAGGACATGTATATAAGTATGATATTGTGCGTGTCTCTGATTCCACTTTGGCTCTCATTAAGGATGCAGAGACCCAAAAGGTATATATGGATAATCACGTTGAGTTGAGTATTATGCGTGATGGAGAGTCTTTCTATTCAAAAGTATTTACAAAAAATGATTTTGTGAATTTTTTGGACACGGGATTCCAGACTAACGGTTTGCTTGAGGGGTTTGTGTTTGATAAAACCACAGAAGACGGCTTGCGTTTTGCAACAAGTATTTCGTATCCTCAAAGTGATATGTATATACCTTTGACAGTTACCGTCAAGACAAATGGCTCTATAGTTATTGCAAAAGAAAATTTAATTGAAACTGAGTCTGAAAATTAAACTCCTCAAACTTAGAGGGAGAGTTTTCCAATCCAAACCTTATACTTTTTGAACTCCTTAAACCTCTTGAACCCTTAAACTCTCTCCCTTGAGGGAGGGTCGGGGAGAGGCTCATTTCATCACTTTCCTTGTCGTACCGTCGTTGTAGCGGATGATGTTGAGGCCCTTCTTGGGTGTCTGAATCCTCCGACCTTGCAGGTCGTAGCACCCCACCTCCTTGGCGTCGGCACTGACTTTGACCTGGCTGATGCCAGCCGGGATGATTTCCTTGACGCCGCC
>ONKB01000019.1 GCA_900318305.1 uncultured Prevotellaceae bacterium
CTCGTTCAGTTCCTTCACGCGTTTCTTGATGTCGCGGCGGAACGATGTCACCTGACTCTTCTTCAGCAACGGCTCAATGAGTTTGCGAGCCTCGTCACGTTCTTTCGCATCTTCACATGCCGCAATCTGCTCTACCACGTTCTCGTATGTCACACGGCTCGACCACTCGTCTTTCTTGTTCATCGCTTCCCTTTCTGCCAAAATCATTTCCTTCTCCTTTTCCCATTTTTGCGCCTTGCTCTTCATTTCAGCCTGTTCAAACTTCGACTCCCACATTATGGCTTCGGCTTTATACTGTTCCGCCATGTCATGCCATTCCTTGATTTCCTTAATACGATGTTTGTTCAGTTCCCGTTCTTTTTTCAGTTTCTCCGCCATTTTCTTCATTTTCAACTCCATTGACGCCATTTCCGCCATCAGTCCCTCCTTTGCTTCATCCAGCATTTCGATAAATTTGTTTTTATTCATGATATTAAAATTTTATATGTTGTAAAAATAAAACACTCTTTTTTCCTTGTACTTGTAGGATAAAAAAAAGAAACTCCCTCGGTAAATTTTTCGAGAGAGTTTCTTCTGTTAGATTTACGGGTTTCAAGCCCCTAATCCTTCATTTTTTTGAGAACTCTCCTCCAGAAATAAATTGTCAAAATCAATATTATGGAGAATACTATTCTTAGTAATACATCCGTGTCCCTCGTATTAACCAATATTCCCAGTATGTAAATGGTATAAGTAAAGAAACAAAATTCTGTCGTTTGCCTTTCTTCCTGTTTCCGCTGTTTCAATCTTCTGATTTTCTCTCTTCTCTCTGGTGACATAGTGATGGGGGGGATTTTTATTCCAAGGTATTCACGAAAGCTGATTTTGCCAACTATTTGGACAAAGGGTTCCGGGATAATGGTTTGTTAGAGGGATTCGTGTTTGATGATACTACTGAGGAAGGTTTGCGTTTCGCCACGAGTGTCTCTTATCCCCAGAGCGATATGTATATTTCTTTGATTGTTACGGTAAAGGCTAACGGCACCATTGTCGTTTCTAAGGATAATCTGATAGAGACTGACTCTGGAGAGGAATAGTCTCAAGGTCTGTTCTTTGTGTAACACAAAACCGGGCAGTTATGAATTTAACTGCCCGGTTTTGGTTAATAATCTAATATGAGGTGCTACTTCTTGTATATGTAAATCTCGTGGATTTCGTGATCATACCCATCATAGAATCCTTTTGGCATGCCTAAGATAATTCGTGCGCCACGGTTGGCCAGTACTATCAGGTTATTGTTGGTAAGGTCAATGGTAAGTCCTTCTATTTCACCTACACGCCTAAAGTCGGTCATTTCACGCCAGAGTTTTACATCTGCATTCTCTGCCAGCGTATCATTATTGTATACTGTTGCTATGTAAAGGTGGTCAGCCTCGTTTTTTTCGGCGTCACCGTCATCGCAACTGATGACAATTTGGCCGTCCATACAATAAATGCCTTGCTGTAGTCTTGGAGTGGGGGATAGCTTGACTTTGCCAATATATGACTTGGTTGTGAGGTCATAGCAATACAGCTCATGTCCTTGTACCCAGTCGGCCATCCATACACGGTTGTGCTCCCTGTCGACTGCAAGACCACAAACCTCTACTTGTCCGGACTCCTGATTCCATGGAATGGAATATTTGTACTCCAGCGTCCCTGCGTCATATACGGCCACTTGAATATTCTTGCCCACACCATCGATAAAGGTCTCAATACCTGTATAAATGTCTCCGTTGTAGACGTCTATATCACCGAAGTGGTTGGCTGCGAGTTCCAGTTGGGAGAACGGTTCCTCGTTACTTTTCACCAGTTGTCCGTCTTTGGTGTATTTATATAAGGCTGTAGAACTTGAAACGTAATAGTAATTGCTGTCACAGGCGACACCTTGCCTGCCTGCAATTTCTATAACGGTATCAAGTGCATATTCTTTTCCCCAGTCCTCAAAGGTGGTCTCTTTCGCCATATTCTGCTCGTTGTCCCTGGCACATGATAAGCATACAAGCATTATCGTTAATGTCAATAATTGTAAGTGTCTCATTGGCTCGTTTATTTCTTGTCAATTAATTTCTGAAGGTATTTCCTCGTATTGCTGAGATACTCCATGTTCTTGCCGTTCAGTTCACACTCTATAGTGATAGAGCCTTCATACCCCTGCTTTTTGAGCAATTTGATGATTGTGGGGAAGTCAACATCTCCCTCGGGGATTTTCTTTTCCTTGCCAAGATGGTAAGGGTCTTCGCGTGAGGGATATGTGCCGTCTTTTGCATGCAGATCTTTTACAAGAGGTCCGAATTGTCTGATGGCATCAGTTGGGTTTGCCTTGCCGTAAAGCAGGAGATTTCCTGTATCGCAATTAATGAAACAGTTGCCAGTACCGATGTCTTTGATGGCACGGATGAGGGTGGTTGGTGTCTCCTGACCAGTTTCAAAATAGATGTCCACTCCTTGTTTCAATGCATAACCGGCCAATTCCTTCATAACCTGAATAAACTCCTTGTATTGCTCTGAGGAGCAGTCTTCTGGAATGAAACCGAAATGAGAGTGCATGGCAGGTACACCTGCGAGCTTGCAGAAATCTATCATGTTGCGATAAGTGGCTAGTTTCTCTTCACGCCCGGCACTGGGAACGAGGCCTATCGTGGAAGGACCTTCGGTGAAATTCCACCTGCTTTTGATTCCAAGGCTCGGAGCCGAGGGAACACCTACGACAGTCGTGATGCGTATGTTGTATTTTTTTGAGGCCGCTTTGAGCTTTTCTACGAAAGCGGCATCCATCTTGCTGTTGTAGTTCAGCTGGCAGGATGTAAACTTTGCATCTTTGAGCTCTTTGAAACTTTGGTCAATGTCAGCCCATTTGTACACGATAGTGCCAATGGTGATTTTGCTGTTGGTGTTCTTGGCTGTTATCTGGCCAGCGGTAATACAGGATACAAGAAGTATCAACAATGAAAACTTTTTCATGGATGACATTTTTGTTTGTATTGCTATTCTGCTGTCAGTTCCAATGCAACGCTGGTGAAGGGCCGGTTGAGAAGATCTTTCATTTGTAAACCGGCGTATTTCAGGACACGGCCGCTGATAACCTTTCCGTTAAGGAAACAGGGCTGGTCGGCTTTCCATGGAGTGAGATCCTTGATGCGATAGTTCTTGTTCTCGTCAACACCAGAGAGACGTACATAAGGAACGTGCTGGCTATGGAGATAATCAACATTATAAGCAAATACTACCAGGCGGCTTTTTGCCTCATTCGCAAACATCAAAGCCGAGATGCTCTTGTGGTCGTATGGTGAGATCAGGCGGTAGAGGTCGCCCATTTGTACAATCTTGCGGATGGATTTGTAGCTTGAAATGGCACGTTTGCTGAATTCAAGTTCTTCTTTTGTCATATCCTCAGGTTTCATCTCCATACCTAAGCGCCCGGTCATGGCCACGTCAAAGCGGAATTTCAATGGCGTTACACGACTTGTCTGATGGTTGGGGCTTGCACTTACATGTGAAGCCATGGCAATGGCAGGGTAGAACTGGCTTGCACTCCATTGCATATATAGCCGCTGATATGCGTCGGTGTTGTCGCTTGTCCAGAATTCATCAAACCAGGGGATGAATCCGTAGCTGATACGACCGCCTCCACTTGAGCAGCATTGGATAACTACATCGGGGAATTTGTCGCGAATGCGTTTGAGTACATTGCGCAGTCCAATGTGGTATCTGATTTCTACTTCGCTCTGTTTGCTTGCCGGCAGATAAGTTGAGCCGTAATCCATCATGGCGGCATTGCAATCCCACTTGATATATGCTATCTCCGGGTTTTCTGTCAGAAGCTTATCAGTTATGCTGAAAACATAGTCCTGTACCTTGGGATTGCAGAGGTCCAGCACAATTTGTGTCTTGCCTCGGCCTGTGGTTTGTTTGCGGTTCTTGCATTGAAGAGTCCATTCGGGATGCTTCTCGTATATCTCACTAATGGTGTTGGCCATTTCTGGTTCTATCCATATGCCGAATTTTATACCGTGTTTCTTTGCCGCATCGGTAAGTCCTTTTATGCCCAGGGGAAGTTTGGTCTTATTGACTCTCCAGTCTCCTAATGATGAGGTGCCGTTATTGCGTGGATATTTCTCGCCAAACCATCCGTCATCCATTACAAAGAGTTCGCCACCTAAGTCAGCGATATCCTTCATCATCTGATCCATTTTCTCTTGATTGACATTGAAATATACGCCTTCCCAGCTGTTCAGGAGAATATCTCTTTCAATGTCGCCATGCTGCAGACCATATTTACGTCCCCATTTGTGGAAGGCACGGCTTACGCCGCCTTTGCCCTGAAGACTGTATGTCATGGCAAATTCAGGTGTGGTAAATGTTTCGCCTGCCTCCAAGGTGTATGCTGAGTTGTCGTTGTTGATGCCGGCTGTAATGGTGAACTTGTTGTTCTCTGCAACCATCTGTATTTTGTAGTTGCCGCCCCAGATAAGTGTTCCGCCGAAGACTTCTCCGTTCTCTTCCTGTGGCTTTCCGTCAATAGAAATCATAAACGAGGGGTTATTGTACCATGCGGTACGCATACCTTCCTTCTCATCTAAGACCAATTCTCCGTTTGGCATGGGAGTCTCGTTGATATAATTCTCGCTTGCCCATCTTCCGTGGTAGTGACATACATAGTTGTCTCCCCGTTGTATTGGAACATTGGCAGATGCAAATTTGTTCATCACGATGCCTTTCTTGCCTTTGTTGGTGATTTGGGTCCATGTCGTGATGATATCGGTGTTGTTGTAAGTCTTGAAATACTGTTTGACTTCTACCGGGTATACACTGTCAATCATGGTCAGTTCCAGATATTTGCCGTTCTTGTCCGATGATTGCTCAACTTTCTGGATATACAGGTCGGTTGACATGTTGCCGTCGGGCATCTGAAGACTCAATGCCTCCATGATGCCGCGTCCGAGACCAATTCCGAAAGTGGGATAGGAGAGACATGTGAAGTTGGAACGCGTTGCGAAGAGTTTCTGCATGTCTTCTTGAGCGATTTTTACACCATAATACTGGATGTATGACCGTCCGCCTTCGTTAGCGGTAATACCTAATGAAGTGTTCTCTGTAGAAAGGACAAGGTGATGCTGCTTTTCTGCGAGAAGAACATTCTGGCTTAATAATAGCGATAAGCCTAAAGCAATGATTGATAGTTTCATATGTTTAAATATTAATGTATTACTTAAATCTTTAATATATATCCTAAACCTAACAGGTGCTGCTGAAATTTCTTGTCTTGTTTGGTATAATACATATAGAAGAAGTCCAGCGTACTATGCTTATCCAGGCTAAGTTTTGTGCCTATGTAGTGACGTGTCTTCATCCAATGCTTCCATGTGAACATTTCTTCCGCCACGTATGGAGAGATTTTTGTATGTGGAATGTTATAGCTGATACTGGCTTTGCTTCTGAGAATATTTTCCCCCTTGCTGGCGGCTACTTTGTAGTCATAGACATAACGCTCGCGTAATGAAAATGTGAAATGGCCTTCTTTAAGTGTCCCTGTGACGGATAAGAGTAAGCGGTTATGTACTGTTGACGGGGTCACGATGAAATCATATGCCACATCCGTTTTGAGCCATGAGCACCATTTGTATCCCAGGTATTGGCGCGAGATAAAGCAGTCCATCCGCTGAGAGTTTTCTTTTGAGCGGAACTCAAGAAGAGTAGAGCCATAAATCTTGGATGTGAAGTCATATTTCGTGAGAAAAGACGACCATACGCCCAAATCGTCAGGTTCGGCGTATGTCTTCATGTTGACAATGCTGACCAGGAATATAAACAGACAAATCCTTTTTCTCATCTCTTGCAGTTCTTGTTTTTAGTGTCTTTGGTACAAGGCTGTGATGTGTTTTTTAAGCTCTTGCCATTTATAGAAACAACCGTGATGACTCTGTAATGCAGGGATAAGGTGTTCCTGTTCATTATACATACATTTGACAAGTATATCGTTCTCTTTGTTCCTGTAAAAAACAAATTGGATATTTGATGCCATGCAGATACGTCTTGTGCAGTTCCACAGATTCTGGACATGAGTGGCGGAATGCCGTCCGTTCATTCCATCCAGTCCCAGGAGCGATGCCAGCGGCAGAACCATTGTGTCGTGGCCGAAGCGGAAATCTGCCACTTTTGCCGAGCTCCTCTTGACGGCTTTGTCGGCATGGATGACGATATCCTTCATTAATGAGTCAACAAAGAGGTGGGGGCACTCAGGACACTCTTTGCTGTCAGCCAGAAGATAGTAGAACCTTGCATTGCGGGCTATCCATAAGCCCTGAAGCTCTTCTTGTGTGAAGTGTTTAAAAATATCAGGGCCGTTTTCAAGATTGTTGACGATAGCGCCACAGTCCACAATGTATTTCATGAAATACACAGGGTCTTCAAGGAAACTCTTTGTCTGAGATACGTCAGTAAACAATCGTTTGAGGAACTTCTCGGGGGGACATTCAGCCTGGCGTATGGAATCCTCCATGATTTTTTCCTCTGAAAATATTTTCTTGAGATCCCTTTCCGGGGCGATGATTTTCTGGATGCTGTCGCTGCAATACATTTTCGCTACGATGTTTCCTGCGGAATGTTGTTGCAACGATGACATAAAGTTGGCCATGGACGACAAACATCTTGGAGCCAGGCTGCTTCTGCATAATATCTGGGTACGTCCGCCTTTGCCAGAGAAGACCTCTGGAAAACGCTGATACATTCTCTCAGCTATGCCGCGGTGCTCTCTGAGGCCTCTTTCCGAGAGCATGCCGAAATGGCCTTGGTGGATATCAAGTAATTCTTGCAAGTCAGCCAACAGGCTTTTGCCCTCAGCGGTAAGTAAGCCAAGGGAGTCTGCCTTCTGGAGGGGAGTCATTGCCTTGGAAAAATAGAGAGTGCCTGTGTGATAACGGGAGCCATGTCTGCCGTAATGACTGATGTAAAAAGGTTTATAGCCTTTCGGGGCAGCAGTTTCTTTTGCCGCTGTATATATATAATGGTAAAACTCACCGCTGACCATAGCCGGATCCTTCCTTATCATCTCCTTGTAGTCAAATGCAAGAAGAGTGTTCAACGGATATATGACTGATAATAATATTAATGCTAATCTCATTATCGAATGTTTATTTCAAAAAAGCGAAGAATACCGCCATGACTAAGCATACGAAAGCAGCAAAGTGGTTCCAGTGCAGGGAATCCTTGTTGAACACAAGGACAAAGAAAATGGTAAAGACTATAAGAGATATAACCTCCTGTGTCACTTTGAGTTGCACGAGGTTCATTGGACCTCCGTTATGTATGAAACCAATTCTGTTGGCGGGTACTTGAAAACAGTACTCAAAAAAAGCCAGTCCCCATGAAATCAGTATAACCAGCATCAATGGGGTATTTGAGGTGATGAGTTTGAGTTGCTGTAGTTTCAGATGTCCGTACCAGGCGAACGTCATGAAAATATTTGATATAATCAGAAAACCTATAGTAAGTACTAGTTTCATTTCAAATGCAAAATTAATTTTTTTAGTTGGCTTAATCTTCCTTTGTGAACGATTTTATCTGAGCAATATTCTCCAGGGCGATATTCCTGCCTTGTTCATATACAAATCGCATTTTCTTCTCGTCCTGTTCTATCCGCCCTATACCGAGTGCCTGCTTGGGGCAAATCACCATGGTGTTTCCTGCTAATACCTGTTCCTCAATGTAGTCAAGCTGTTTGTTATACATGACGTGTCGTATTCTCATCAGTTCCGTTACACGAGGGTATTTCCTGGTGAACAATTTTATTAACGGTATGGCTTTTGATGGTTTTTTCCGATATCCAAGGGGCTGGGTTAGGACGACGAGGTTTTTCTCAACACCTTCATCTTGGATAAACTTCAGGGGAATGCTGTCGGCGATTCCACCATCCAGGAGGATGTAATTGCCAATGGTGACCGGTCTGGCAAATATGGGCATTGATGCAGATGCACGAAACCATTCCATCGCATCGCCGTCTATCTCGTCAATACGCTTATAGACGGGTTTACCCGAAACAATATCGGTGCATGTGACATAAAACTTCATGGGATTTCTTTTGAAGGATTCCTTGTCAAACGGATCCAGCACCTCGGGCAGGGTGTGGTATGAGAACTCGGCATTGACATAGTCGCCTGTCTTCCACAGCGATTGCCAGCTCATGTACCGTTTGTCGTTTTTGAAACGCAGGTTGTAGCGCAATCCTCGTCCCGGTTGCCGTGACTTATAGTTACAACCGAAAAGCACACCTGCCGATACCCCTGCGAGAGCGTCAAACTCAATGCCGTGTTCCATGAGTACATCAAGTACACCACATGTGAACATGCCCCTCATGCCTCCGCCTTCAAGAATTATTCCATGCTTCATATACAGACTCTCGATTTTGTTTTGTTGTTACAAAGTTATGACGAATTAATTACAATACCAATAATTCTGCTGTAATAAAACCGCTGATTTGGATAGAGGAAATACAATAAGGCTTCGTGTAGCAAACCGACTTTGGAGATAAAAAGAATTACATCGGCTGTAATTAGGGAAATTGTTGTAAATTTGCATACAATTATTTGCAACAATATATTTAAATGGAAAAGTTTATTTGTGATATGTGCGGGTACGAGTATAATCCCGCTGAAGGTGATGTGGAGCATGGTATAGCTCCGGGAACTGCTTTTGAGGATTTGCCTGACGACTGGACATGTCCTTTGTGTGGTGTTGGCAAAGAAGATTTCAGCCCGGCTTGATGTGTCATCATTCGTCAAATAATCAGTTTGTATTGAATAATTATTTTTGCATATATGAGACGTTTGTTTTTCTTTCTGATGTTGCTGTTGGGCATTGGTGTCAGCGCTGATAACCTTGCACCTGTCAGTCCCGACGGCAAGTGTGTGTCATTTCGGCTCATGCAGTTCAATGTCCTTCAGGGATGGGATTCCTATAATGCCAGCGAGACTGTTGGACATGAGTGGCTTAACCGGCGCGAAGGCGTTGTCCTGATGCTTAAGGATACAGACCCCGATATTGTCTGTGTACAGGAGGCCCGTAAACTGCAGTGCTCGTATCTTAAGGAGCAATTACCCCAATATGACCAGGTGCTTTACCCTAAAGATGGCATTGAGACCAATGGCGGCCAGCGTGACTTGATTATGTATAAGAGTTCCAAGTTTGAACTCCTGCAATGGGATAAGTTCTGGTTTAGTACAACTCCTGAGTACTCATCCTACTCATGGGACGCAGGTACCCCCAAACTGACCATCAGGGCACAGTTCAGATCTCTGGAAGGAATGCCCAAGACCTTCTGGGTTTATTGCACCCATTTCTTCCCCTCTGGTGATGAAGGCAAGCAGATGTGTTCCAACATGATTCTTGACGACATGAAGAAATATATCGCGCCCGATGAGCCGGTGTTCTTGTGTGGTGATTTGAACCTTAATTATGGAGATACCCGTCTGGATACGCTGCTGACATACATGGGTGATGCTGCAACATCAGCACCTGAGTCCGATGGACCACTGGTATGCACCTATTCTGGTTTCAACCCCAACAATACCAAGACCTTGGACCACATCTATGGACGAAACATCTATTTCAAGAGCTATCATGTCGTAAACGACAAGACAAAATATGGCGTGGAGTTCATTTCCGACCACTATCCCTTGTATTCTGATGTGCAGATTCCCGTATTGTGGGAAGAAGGTACGACATATGAGCCGTCAGGAGACCTTGAGCTGAAGAACAATTGGGTGAGAATGGAGAAGACCCCTTATGCTAACATCCTCTTAAGTGCCTCTGGGGCTTATAGGCGCGGTTTCTGTGTCAAGGACAATGTCTTATATGTTGCCGGAAGGAAAGGCAATTCCTCGTCATCGCCTTCATTCCTTGACAAATATGATGCAGGTACAGGTCTGTTGATAGAGCGTTTGTCCCTGAGCACTAATGTGCAGGTAAAGACATATCCCTGTAACGATATTGTCAAGGATGATGCTGGCAATTTATTCATATACAATTATGCCCTGTCGGTATCCTCAGTACCCGTAAAGTTATTTCAGGTAGATACAGAGACAGGTGAGGCGACATTGAAGGCAGAGATAAAATCTGTCAACGGCACAGCCCGTCTGGAGCATCTGACACTCAAAGGAGATGTCAATTCGGGCAATTTCATTATCTATGTGCCTGTGTCAAGTGGTACCAAGGTATTGAAATTCACCTTCCGTAATGGTACCCAGGAATCCGAGGAAGTATGTACTCTGACAGAATTTGTTCCATCTACGGTATCAAAGCTGGGCTTGTCGCCGCGTCTGTTTCTTATGGGTGATGACAAGTGTGTTATTAATTCAGCGACAACCCTGCCTGCGTTATACGATTTGACGACAGGTAAAGTTATCGGCAGCGTTGCCAATGCTGTGAATGATGTGGAGGACCTGGTTCCCGGCAGCAGTTCGCTGGCTGCAAACGGTTTTACCGCTTTTGACTTTAACAACAAAAAATATGTTGTCTATCCCAAGACCGACCATACATCCCCTGTCGGATACCAGTTTGTGGTCTCATCTGTCTCCGGCGATATGGATTTCTCAACGATGAAATATTTGTGGACAATTCCGGCTGACGGATTCGGGACAATCAATAACTCCAATTCAGAATGCCTGGTAGATTACTGCTTGAACTCAACGAAGGATTCCTTGTTCATTTATGCTTATGTGCCATGTAACGGTTTGGCAAGCTATGTGCTGACAGACAAGAACCTTGTTTCTGTGAAGGCCACCGAAGCCAATTTGAACAGGCTTGAAATAACTGTTGATGGCACGTCATTAAAAGTCAGCCAGGACGTTGATAAAATTGATGTATATGATGTCACAGGCAGGAGAATTCTGTCCAAGAGCCATTCTTCAAGATTGAGTATGAATGCCTTTCCAAGAGGCTTGTATATTGTCAAGGCATCAATAGGAGAGAAGAGTATCTCTCAGAAAATCTGGATCAGATAATCTTCTCTGCCTATAGATAAATTTGCTCGACAAATAATTGTCTGAAACTTAATCTTACGAAATTGGCTGTGATAGCCTTTATGCCGGGTTAAACTTCGACTTCGGCTGCTTGCAAAGAGGACAACGCCAGTCGTCAGGCAGTTCTTCGAAAGCAACGCCGTCGTGCTCTGCGGGGTCATAGACGTAGCCGCAGATGGAGCAGACGTACTTACCAGAGGCTTTCTGCTTGGAGAAATCGACTTCGGCCAGAACGGTTGGCACAGGATTGTCCAGATCCATAACACGCTTGGCCTCCAGGTTCTCATAGCCTTGTGGTGTATGGGTACCACAATACACAGTGGGGTGGTTGCTGATGAACTCACGCACGCGATTGAGGGTCTCGCGGGCAGCTGGCAGGTCGTCAAAAACAACGGACAGTTTGTCCTCGTAGAGAGCTTCGTCCACGTAGGTGACGTCACCGTGAATCATGTAGAATAGATCGTCCATCTCTACCACGATGATGCTGTTGCCCTTGGTGTGACCCTTGGCTTTGATATAGTAGATGCCGTCGGCTATCTTCTGGCTTTCGGGGAAATTGTAGTAGGCACCGTCGGTATAGCTGACAGGGACGATATTCGTGAGGCCCTGAAGTTCCGCTGCGTCCATCTCCTCCTGATTCACATAAATCTTCGCATTGGGGAAACTTTTCAGTTCGCCGGTGTGGTCAGCATGCTTGTGTGTAACCAGAATTTTGGTCACCTGTTCAGGCTGGTAGCCGAGTGCCTTGAAGGCATCCATATAACTACTGATGTCCTTGCCGGTGAAGATGGGTGAATCCTCATTGGGCACTTCCTCAGGGAATCCTGCTGGCAGGCCGGTATCCACAAGTATTACCTCGCTGCCCGTGTCGATCAGATAGTTCTGCAGACTGCCACGGTAGCGTACGTTCTTGTCAAACTTGTCTTGTCCTTCCTCGCCTCCGAAGACGAAGGGCTGGGTATAGAATCCGTCTCTGCGGAATTTTACAGCTTTGATTGTCATAATGTTGTTTTTTTATTCTTCTACTGGGGTGAATTTTTCTTTCTTACGCTTGCAGCGGGGACAGCGCCATGTGTCGGGCAGTTCCTCGAAAGGTGTGCCTGGCGGAATATTTTGCTTGGGGTCTCCCTTTTCGGGGTCGTAGGTATATTTGCAAGGGCATTTGAATTTTGTCATATCGTTCTTGTTTTTAAATAGTTAGTAAAAAGGGAGAGCCGAAGCCCTCCTCGTGGCTAAAAAATGTATTTGCGACGTTTATCGCAAAAGATTATTGGGCAGGTTGCCACTTGCAGCGGACGGGCGAAATAATCGCACCTTCCTTCTTCAACTCGGCAAATGCCTTGTCCACTTCCTTGCGGTCAATACCTGTAATCTCCGCAATCTTGCCAGCGTTCACGGGAGCACCGAACTCACGCATGGCCTGTAATACTTTCTCTTTCATAATTCCAATTATCAAATGTCTATTAGCTTAAATCTGTGCTTTCAGCCAGTTCTGTTCGCCAATCTTCTCGATCATCTCGAGTGCGCCCTGACTCCAGTAGAGGTCTTCTTCCTCGTCGGCCAGATAGGCTTTCAGAATGTCGAAAGTGAGATAGTCCTCGCATACCGAACCCATGCACTTGCGCAGCAGCTCCACGCCCGGCTCCTGAATCTTCAGGTCTTCCTTGATGTATTCCACGGGGTCGTAGCACAGCGCGCGAGCCTCGTGCTTCTCCACCTTCACTTCGCCGCCCAGGTCTAGGATGCGGTCGATGAACTTCTCCACCCATTCCATTTCCTCTGTGTAGTGGCCGATGTACTTCTCGCCTAGCTTCGTGAAGCCCTGAGCCTTGAAAATCTGTCTCTGTACCTTGTGTACAAATCTTAGGACAAAGATACGACGTTTATTTTCATAGAATTGCAAACCCAAACGAAACAGAAACCGACTAAAACGAAACATTATCAAAAATTATTCGTATATTTGCCCCCGATATGTACACTTTAAAGGAATTTTGGCAACTAAGAAACTTGCCTGTGCCTGAGGGTGAGTGGGATGGGAATATCATCTGCTTAGAGACCAACGTGGAGTGGACATTCGGCACGAACAAGACGCACGGGTTCCTTTCGTGCTATACCTATACGATTGTCACGCGCGGCTGGGTTACCATATTATATAATAATCACGAACTGACGCTGCACGTGGGTGATCTCTATACCTATTCGCCCGGTTTTGAGGTTATCGTCCTCTCGTCCTCCAGCGACTACAGCGGCATCTGCCTGCTGGGTGACGAGCATTTCACGCTTAGCCTGCCCACTGTGCGCGATGCCATCCGCACGGCTTACTTCACGGTGGTGGAACTCACCTCGCCCGTACTTTCGCTGAAAACCGACGACTTTCGTCGCCTGCGTGAACTGATGCAGATGATGATTCACTATCAGCAGATGGGACTCCCGCTGGCCAACGACAGCCTACGCATGTTATATAACCTCTTCCTCACCGACCTCTCAACCATCCAGCAGCACAGCATCCGCGAACACCGCTTTCCCAAGCGCGTCGAAGAAATCTTTCTCGGCTTTCTCGGTCTGTTGCCCCAGCACTTCGTAGAGCACCACAACATCGGGTTCTACGCGTCCGAACTCTGCATCACCACTACCTATCTCTCGCGTGTCGTCCGTCAAGTGTCAGGAGGCCGTACTGTTGTCGACTACATCAACCAAATGCTGCTGATGGAGGCCACGTTCTTGCTGCGTCAGACCTCGATGAGCATCACACAAATCTCCGATCGCCTCCATTTTGCCGAGGTCACCACCTTCGCTCGTTTCTTCAATCGGATGAAAGGAATGAACCCAAGGGAGTTCCGGAGGATGAAGTGACGTCTTATAAGAAGGCAGAAATATCAGCCACGTATGCTTGAGCGCCCAGACATATTTGTCAATATGAGTAAAGCCTACTAACTCATCTGTGAGACTTCTATTGATATGAAAGATGGGAAGAGAGAACAAAATCTCTATAATGTCCTCTGATTTTTCAAGCTGTTCTAAGTTAATTTGGATAAGAAAAAAGTGAATACCCCTGTATTGGAAAAGACAATTATTCAACCCATCTGATTGTGATTCTTTTTTGTCCATTTTGGTACTTTAAAGTCCCAAAATGGACAGAACAGGGCATTTTTAGTGTTTTCAGGCCTTAATCATTTTATTTCCATCTTCATGTATCGGCAGGGTTTTACTCCCTGATTTTCTGGGTAGTTATGTCCACAATATAGCACAATGCCATTTTACTGCCACAGCTACAAAAAATTTCTGCCAGCTCCAGAAAAAATTTCCCGAGGCTCCAGAAAAAAATTCTCGGTGTTCCATGATAAGTTTTAGCCTGTGTCACGAGATCATTCCGCCTGTCGTTTTAAAGTCATTTGGCCTGTCCCAAGATTTGCCTTTGTCCCAAAATGGA
>ONKB01000078.1 GCA_900318305.1 uncultured Prevotellaceae bacterium
AAACTTTTCATGGAACACCGGGAAATTTTTGCTGGAACCTCGGAAAATTTTTTCTGGAGCTGGCAGATTTTTTTTGTGGTTCTGGCAGTAAAATTTGCCGCCCTGTTATACTGTATAGCGTAACTGCCTGAAAAATCAGTGAGAAAGACCATGGAAACGGCCCAAAAATGGAAGCAAAATGAACTTCCGTTTTTAAGGCTTTTTGACCCCGAAAATGCCCTTTTTTGTCCATTTTTGTACTTTAAAGTACCAAAAAGGACAAAAAAAGCCTCACCCCCGAGGGCGAGGGGAGAACAATAGTTGAGAGTGTAACTTTGCTTGAGAAGACAATCCCCCTCCGTCGCCTCGTCTCACTCCTCAGCTATCATAGAGAAGAAACCTCTTAATTCCTCATTAATAAAATTTAACTCTGCCTCCAAATAAGAGTTTCTTCTGCTCTCATTCATGGGAACAGAAGAAACAACAAAAGCAATAATGAAAGCAAACTATCAGATATTGCCTGATATCAGAAAAATACTGCTTATTTCAATCCGCGGCCTTTCAACAATGCTTCGGGATTTGGATCGGCGCCACGGAAACGGCGATAAAGCTCCATAGGATCTTCGCTGCCACCCTTTTCAAGAATACAGGTACGGAAACGGCGTCCTATCTCCTCATTCAGCACATTGCCACTCTCTTTGTATGCCTCAAAGCCGTCAGCATCAAGGACCTCTGCCCACAGATAGCTATAATAACCAGCTGCATAACCACCAGAGAATATATGGTTGAAATATGTGCCTCTGTAACGGAATGCTATCTCAGGTATCAAGCCCAGCTTCGTGGCAACGGCACTCTCAAAGGCATTTGCCTCAAACTGGCTGTAATCACTCTGCATGTGGAATTCCAGATCCAGCAACGATGCAGCAACCAGTTCTGTAGTCTCAAAGCCGGTATTGAAAGAAGAAGCAGCCTGCATCTTGGCAATCAGTGAATCGGGTATCACCTCGCCTGTCTTATAATGGAACGCATACTGCCTTAAAACCTCTGGTTCCACAGCCCAATGTTCCATAATCTGTGAAGGCAGCTCCACAAAATCGCGTGCCACGTTCGTGCCGCTCACTAAGGGATATTTACATTTGGTAAGGAATCCATGAGAGGCATGGCCAAACTCATGGAAGAGCGTGCGGGTTTCATCCAGGTTGAGCAACGACGGCACATCTCCCGTAGGCGGAGTGAAATTGCATACATTAACAATCATCGGGTCTTGATCCTCACCTCCCACATGTGCAGCCTCAAAGATGTTGTTCATCCATGCTCCTGCACGCTTTGTAGCACGGGGGAAATAATCGGTATAGTACAATGACAGATGCTTGCCGTCGTTGTCACTATCAAGCACCTCAAAGCAACTCACCTCAGGATGGTATACATCAGGCACAGGTTCTTTCACCTCATTCTCTTTTGAGACAGCGCCAGCTAAACGCAATGGTTTAAATGACAATCCATACAATTTGTTGGCAACCATAAATACACCATTCCTGACATTATCCAATGAAAAATATGGCTTCAGTTGCGCCTCATCCAAAGCATAGCGTTGCTGACGGAGTTTCTCAGCATAATACCACCAGTCCCATGCTTCCAATTTACCTTCCACGCCACTTTCATTCATCAGTTTCTGCATATCAGCACGTTCTTCCTTTGCCTTCTCCAAGGCAGGTTTCCATATTTTCATCAACATATTATATGCAGCCTCTGGGGTCTTTGCCATTTTATCCTCCAGCTGATACTCAGCAAAATTGTTATAGCCAAACAATTTTGCTTTCTTCAGACGCAGTTCCAAGATTTTCTTGATAATAGCCTTATTATCATTCCCGTTATTATTATCCCCACGGTGTGTATATGCCATATACATCTGTTTGCGCAGCTCACGGTTATCTGCATATTTGAGGAATGGTTCCCACGAAGGTTTCTGAAGGGTAAACAGCCACCCTTTCTTCCCGGCAGCCTCAGCACGCTCACTTGCAGCAGACAAGACATCATCAGGCAAACCGCTCAAATCGTTCTTGTTGTCGACAAACAACGTGAAAGCATTGGTTTCTGCCAGTGAGTTGTCACCAAACTGAATCGTAGCCAGAGACAACTCCTTGTCTATCTCCACAAGTTGTTTTTTCTGCTGGTCGTCCAGCAAGGCACCGCCACGGACAAAATGGCGATAGTATTTATCAAGAACCGTTTCCTGTTCACATGTCAAGCCAAGACTATCTTTGTTGTCATAAAGCTTCTTGATACGCTGGAACAATTTTTCGTTCATCGTCATATATGCGCTGTGCTCTGTTTCCATCGGAGAAACCTTCTTCTCGGTCTCCTTCATAATCTCGTCAGCATCAGTCTCATTGACATTATAGAAGATACCCGCAACCTTCTTCAGCAGCTTGCCTGAAGCTTCCAAGGCATCGATAGTGTTGGCGAAAGTAGGTTCCTCGGTATTGTCAGCAATGGCATCAAACTCTGCCTTCTGCTGTTTGAATCCCTCTTCGAAGGCAGGAAGATAGTCGCTTGATTTAATTTGGGAAAACTCTGGAGCCCCGAAAGGTGCTGAAGACTCAGCCAACAACGGATTCTCACGCTGCGAACACGCAGAAAAAACACATGCCATCATAAGCAAAACAATAATTTTATTCATCTTATATCTTTTTAAAGTTTCTATCTGTTATTCTACTCCGGAAAAACCGGATATTAAAAGGCGACTTCTCTTGTCAGAAAGAATCTCCCTGCAAAGATAATTAATTTGACAGAGAAAGATTTAATTTGTCTATATATACCTTTACTTTCTGTTTATAATAATCAAAATATGATACAGAATTACGAAATCATCACACTCTGCGGAAGCACCCTTTTCAAGGAACAATATGTGGACATCCAGAAAAAACTGACTTTAGAAGGCTACATTGTCATCAGTATCGGTGGTTATATTGGCGAAAGCACAAAGCAGGAACTTGCCTATGCCATAAAAACCAGGAAAAAGGTAAATTACATGGAGTCATAAACAAAAAGAAGGCAAACAATTGTTTGCCTTCTCAAGGGTGCCCGGTGGGACTCGAACCCACGACATTCAGAACCACAATCTGACGCTCTAACCAACTGAACTACGGGCACCATATAAGTGCTTTAACTCCTTAAAGCGGTGCAAAAGTAATACTTTTGACAGAATCCGCCAAATTATTCAGAAGTTTTTTGCCTCAAAAATTACACGGCAATGCCAACAACTGATAGTACAGCGTCCTGGCTATGCGCTGATGTCCCAAAGTGTTTGGATGCAAACGATCTGTCTCCGGCTTATTAAAATAACGGTAATGCTCAGGGAACATTGGATACAAACCGCTCAAAGAATATAAATCTACAACAGGAACAGCCCAGACATCAGCAATTTCACGAACAGCCCTCACGTAGTCATCTATAAACAATCCCAACTTATTAGCATAACGCTCATCAGGCTGAATATTTTTCTCACCAAAGGTAGCATACGCTCTATGGATGGGAGTCATTACCACTATCTGTTTGTCTGGATATGTCTTCTTGAGTTTATTCATGGCAATATTAATGCAACCTCGAAGTGTTCCCTTGTCCATATTCAAAATGCGGTGCATACGTGCAACAGTACCTCTAGGTGTACTCCGCAAAGCAAACTCTACGGAATCTTCTTTCAAGGTGTACCACTCTCCTAACGGGACATCGGTTATATAGTCATTTGTTCCTATAAAGACAACTATGGCGTCCACATCATTACCATGCTCTTTCAGGAGTTGATCCGTCTGCCGGGGAATATCATTCCACTGTCTTCCGCTGATAGCATACACATAAGGAGTTATTTCCAGCCATTCTTTCAGATAACTCCAGAAGTGCATATTTGTCTTACCTTGATCATCCTCACCTTTTGTCTTAACGTTAGGATCGGTTATCGAATCACCGAAGTAGGCTACTTTCTTACCTTTCCAGGGATGAACGAAATCCTCAGGACAGACAGAGGTCACTGTCAGCATCATACAGAGAGCAAAATAAAGCCTTTTCATCTTCATATTTATGTCAGTTTTTACAAAAGTACAAAAAAGTGACAAAACCCATATCATACAAAAAATTTTGTTTTAATTCCGTTGTATTAAATTAAAAGAGTATCTTTGTAGATAATTAATCATGGACAGTGCGATCGAATCGCATCCATTAAAGATTACAGCTATCGGACGTTTTAAGAAATTCAACAAGATAAGATTACATCACGAAGGTACCCACACCCTTGTACTGTGTGGTATTATTTTCGTCTTAGTTAATATTCTCTGCTATGTTCTTTTCCGGCTGACCATACCTTTCTATGCCGTTCTGGCCACTACCACTGTCGTCTATATCATCCTGGTTAATTTTTTCAGGTGCCCCATACGTTTCTTCAATGGTGACACAGAGGGTTTAGTCATTGCACCGGCCGACGGTACCATCGTTGTATTGGAAGAAACCTTGGAAAACGAATATTTCCATGACAAGCGTATCATGGTTTCCATCTTTATGTCTCTGCTTAATGTCCATGCCAACTGGTTCCCTGTTGACGGCGTCATTAAAATGGTTAAGCATGAAGACGGAAATTTCCATAAGGCATGGCTCCCAAAAGCAAGTCTGGAGAATGAGCGCTCCACCGTTATTATTGAAACACCCCAAGGTGACAACATCATTGTCCGTCAGGTTGCAGGCGCCATGGCAAGACGCATTGTCAGCTATGCCCATGAGAACGACGAATGTTACATTGACGAACACTTGGGCTTCATAAAATTCGGTTCCCGTGTGGACCTGTTTCTGCCTCTGGACTCAGAGATATGCGTCAAGCAGGGACAAAAGACTGTAGGCGACACAACCATTATCGCTAAACTACCTGTTCGCAATGGCAAATCTACTGATTAGAAATATCCCCAACTCAATAACTTGTTGCAATCTCATCTCAGGCGCATTGGCTACCAAGTTTGCCTTTGAGGCTGACTTTGTGTTGGCTTTGGTTTTTATCATCATTGGGGCTCTTTTTGATTTCTTCGATGGCTTTTCGGCAAGATTGCTACATGTATCGTCACCTATCGGCAAGGAACTCGACTCTCTTGCCGATGACATCACCTTTGGGCTGGCTCCGGCAGCCATGGTATTTTCCTACATGAAAAGCATCTGCTCAGCAGACATCTCTATACTGTCTTATCTGGCATTCCTTATTGCTGCATTCTCTGCGCTAAGACTGGCCAAATTCAACCTTGATGAACGGCAGTCAACCTCATTTGTAGGTTTGCCAACACCTGCCAACGCCTTATTCTGGGCAGCATTCATCATCAGCATGAAAAACACATTGGCAGATCTCGCCATCAACGTAAATATCATTCTTCTGCTCATCTTCCTCTCTTGCTGGATTCTGATAGCCGAGGTACCCATGTTTGCATTGAAATTCAAGGATTTTTCTTTTGACCACAACAAAATCAGATATCTGTTTATCATTACAAGTATTCTTATCATTACCCTTTTCCTGATTATCGGGAACAGCATTGCAGGTATCTGGATTACCATATTATGGTACATTATATTGTCACTTGTTTCTAACCACAGACAATCAGCATAGCATGGGACTCATCGGATTACTACTCCTGGCATACATTATATACCTGATATACAATAGTCGGAAAGAACTTTCCAGACTTTTCTCCAATAAGTCTAATCATATCAGCAAAAAATCGTCTCCCTTTCAAGCATCTGACAAAAACTCTGATGGGAATGATATCCTTAACGGTGATGCCGAATATGTTGACTTTGAAGAAATAGACGACGACAACAACTAAATTCTATTATATATATGACCAAATTCAAACGTATTCTCCTGAAGCTCAGCGGCGAAAGCCTTATGGGAGACCAAGGATACGGCATTGACATCAATCGCCTTAACGACTATGCCGCCCAGATCAAGGAAGCATGCATTACCGGTGTTCAAGTTGCCATTGTCATTGGCGGAGGCAACATCTTCCGAGGCTTAAGTGGTGCGGGCAAAGGCTTTGACCGTGTAAAAGGAGACCAAATGGGTATGTGTGCCACAGTTATCAACAGTTTGGCTCTTAGCAGCGCTCTCGGTGCAGCAGGAGTTAAGTCGCATGTCCTGACAGGTATCCGCATGGAACCTATCGGTGAGTTCTACAACAAATGGAAAGCCATTGAGTATCTTGAAAAAGGCGATGTCGTTATTTTTAGCTGCGGCACTGGCAACCCTTATTTTACCACTGACACAGGTTCCTCACTTAGAGGAATAGAGATTGAAGCCGATGTCATGTTGAAAGGTACACGTGTCGACGGCATCTATACTGCTGACCCGGAAAAAGACAAGACAGCAACAAAGTTTGATGAGATAACTTACGACGAAATTTACACAAGGGGACTAAAAGTCATGGATTTGACCGCCACTACCATGTGCAAGGAAAACAACCTGCCGATTTACGTTTTCAACATGGACGTTTACGGCAATCTTAAGAAAGTCCTTGACGGAGAACCTATCGGAACTTTTGTACATAATTAAACAGGGTTTAAGAGTTTTTATCTATTTACCCGCTAAATACAGTAAAAAAATAATCACAGAAAAGACAACGGGATAGGTTCAAAACCTATCCCGTTGTCTTTAAATTGTTTTCTGAAAGCAAAATTAAGCCTCAGCCTTTGTAACAAACTTCTTTTCTTTAATTCGAGCCTTCTTACCGGTAAGCTGGCGCAGATAATACAACTTAGCACGACGAACTTTACCAGTCTTTTCTAATGTGATACTCTCAATATTAGGAGAGCCCATCGGGAAAATACGCTCAACACCTATAGTTCCAGACATCTTACGTACGGTAAAACGCTTGGATTCACCATGGCCTGAAATCTTGATAACAACACCGCGATACATCTGGATACGCTCCTTGTTACCCTCAATAATCTTATAGGCCACTGTAATGGTGTCACCTGACTTGAATGCAGGATAATCCTTCTTAGCAGTCTGAAATGCTTCTTCAGCAATCTTAATTAAATCAGCCATTTTTAATTGATCAATTAAATTAATATTACGCGCAACATAAACAGGGAACTCTACATCCTGCCAGCGATTACGCAAAAACGGTGCAAAATTACAAAAAAATATTTTTGTTTCCAAACTTTCTGGTGTTTTTTAATATAATTGTCTGTATTATACCCCACACAACTATATACAATGGGGAAGATATCCTCAGAGCATGATTATTCCACAACGAACTGCCGAAACACCAAGAGACACGGCAGGGCTATGCGAAGCATCTCCCTGGATGTTACATTCAGATGCATTATCCCAGTACAACGCTTACAACACATACTCCACCTCTTTGAACATATAGCATCGGACTCGCCCCTTCTGGTCAGTCAGCACAAGCTGACCATCGGGTAACACATCTGCTATCTCAGCTATGAAGTCCCCATCCTTGTCCCGAAAAGTAAACATTCCTTCCCGGCGGAACAGCTTTTCTCTGTATGCTATCCGGATTGTCTCCTTTTCACCATGACGCAACATAGCATAACAGTCATCGAAACAACACAGAAAAGCACAGAGCAACGACTTCAAATCCATTTCCTGATACATTATCTGGAATAAGCTGACAGGATTGGGTGCATCACTTAGGAACTGCCTTTGATTAACATTGATACCGACACCTATGTAGCTTTGGGATATTCTTGATGAAGTCAACACATGTTCAATCAAAATACCACAAATCTTCTTTTCGGCGAAATATATGTCATTGGGCCATTTAACCGTAAAGCCTGGAGTTATCTTGTTGAGTGCTTTACATACCGCCAGACTGACAGCCTCCGAAAGCAGAAACTGCTCCTTTGGAACCATGAAACATGGTTTCACACAGAGCGTAAATAGCAAGTTTTTCCCTTTCTCGCTTTCCCAGCTGTTACCCGTCTGACCCCTTCCTGCCCACTGATAACCGGTCCACAAGAGCAGTTTGTCACCATTTTCCCCTGCCGACACCAGTCTGCGAATCTCTGCATTGGTGGAATCGGTTTCCTCCATAAACTTCAGTCGATAGTCCTTATACCACTCCATGTCAGAAACGTCTATATTTATCATGTTTCGCCTTCCAGTCAGTAGCATCAAATGCATTCGGGAAATGTCGGATTCTATAGAAATTACCCTCCTTGATAACCGATACAATATCAAAACGCACTGCCATGTCAATGCTATTCAATCTCACATAGCAGTTTGCTGCCTCCAACAGATTACGTTTCTTGTCATCGTCCACACTATCCTCTGGAGTACCGAAGTATTCGCTACTTCTGGTTTTGACCTCCACAAAGACCAATATTCCATGTTTCTCGGCAATAATATCAATATCTCTGTGTCCCAGATGCCAATCCCTTTCTTTTATAAGGTAGTCATGCATCACAAGATAGCGTGCAGCAGCTTCCTCGCCCTGTTTTCCTAACACATTATGTTCTGCCATGATACCAGATAAAGTCTTCCAATCAGCAAATATTTACAGTCTGCGCTCCTTGAAAAAGTTTTTCAGCAATGCCGACGACTCTTCTTCCATAATCCCCGACACTACTTCAGTCTTAGGATGCAGCACCTCTGGGGCAAATACAGTATATCCATGTTTGGGATCAGATGCGCCATATACGAGTCGTCCAATATGAGCCCAGCCTATAGCTCCAGCACACATAGGACAAGGTTCCAGAGTAACATACAAAGTACATTCTTCCAGATACTTTCCTCCCAGTCCGTTGGCAGCTGCAGTAATAGCTTGCATCTCAGCATGGGCTGTCACGTCAATCAATTTCTCTGTCAGGTTATGAGCCCGTGCCAAAATGCGGTCCTTACATACTATTACCGCTCCTACGGGTATCTCGCCCTCTTCAAAGGCCATCCTGGCTTCTTCCAGAGCCTTCTTCATATAATAATTATCATCAGGCATATCAAATTCTTTATCTCCTTACAAAGGTAGTGATTAAAAATAAGATGACAATAAAAGTATGTCCAACGAAAGAGCACAAGAGCGTAAGAATGCGGTCTTAAACAATGCTTCCAGATGCTGTTTCACTGGCTGTAACAGAATTTTTCAGCAGACACCACTATGATTTCACATTCCATGTGGAACTATTTTCTTTCTCGAACTGTACAAACAAGAGAGAGGCACCAACTGTACGTTGATGCCTCTCCTGGATTTGAAATAAATCTGATTAAGCCTCAGCCGGAACTTCCTCTGCTGCGGTCTCCTCTGCA
>ONKB01000079.1 GCA_900318305.1 uncultured Prevotellaceae bacterium
AACATAAGTTTCCAGGCGAGGAACATAAATTCCCTGCCTTAAAAGTAAATTTTTTGTGAGTATATGGGCTACTGGGCCGGATGGGGCAACTGGGCTGAAGAGGCTATTTCCTATTGGGCCCAGTGGACCTATTGGGCTCATTCGGCCCAAAATCCTCACCAACTGCAAACATCAGAAAGCAAAAACATCGCTTCGCTAAAAAAGCTGCGTTTGGATTAATACTAGTTTTTTAGGCTTGAAAAGCCGGGGTTTTTGCTTTTGGATGTTTGCAATAACGATAGTTGTGTGACAAGAGCTATGGCTTGGCGTAAGAGCTTGCTCTTAAAGGCAAGGCAGAGTACTTGGCACTAAAGCTCTGGAAGAGCCGCAAACATCCAAAAGTGTTTTTCCTGTTTTTTCTTTAACCTCACACATTAAGGTAGAAGTCACGGGTTAGGGCTGTGTATTCCCCGGTATAGGCTCCGCTGGCATCAGAAATGGCAAGAGCGTCTTTGAGGGGAGGCCGCTGCTGACGTGAAAAAGCCAGCAGGATGCGCTTGCAGGGTTTACCTTGCCGGGTATAGATTTTTGTTTGGCGTTTCAGGTGCAGGTCCTGCTCCCAGCACATATACACAAAATCATCAGCCACATCCGCAGGCAGGACCACCTCAAATACCCCGTCATCTTTCAGATGGCGTGACACGAAGGCAGCAAGTCGGGGGAAGAATTGCGGTAATGCCCTGCGGGCCACATCGCGGGCGGCTGAAGAGGACGAGGGCGAACTGGTATAAAAAGGAGGATTGGAAACTATCTCGTCATACATCGCCGTAGTCTCCATCTTGAAGACATCATCGTGTACCACCTCCACCCTTTCGCTCCAGGGAGACGCCGACACATTCTGTTGCGCCTGGGAGGCAGCCTCAGCATCTATCTCCACGCCGCATATCTGGGAAGTTTGCGTGCGCTGTGCCAGCATGATGGCTATCAGTCCGGTACCCGTACCCACATCAAGGAGATGCCCCTCGCGGGCTTCAGCCCAGGCCCCCAGCAAAACACCATCGGTGCCCACTTTCATGGCGCACCGATCCTGTTGTATAGTAAACTCTTTGAAAGTAAAAGAAGACATAGGGTTTCCCCGTCTCTTTTTTTAGACCTTATTTGATGATATCCACACCCATGTAAGGCACAAGGACTGCCGGCACACGGATACCCTCGGGAGTCTGGTTGTCCTCGAGGATGGAAGCCACTATTCTCGGCAGAGCCAGGGCAGAACCGTTAAGCGTGTGGCACAGGGTAATTTTCTTATCCTCTGCACGGCGGTAACGGCATTTCAGGCGGTTTGCCTGATAAGTGTCAAAATTGGATACCGAAGACACCTCCAGCCAACGTCCCTGAGCCTCTGAGTAAACCTCAAAGTCGTAGCAGATAGCCGATGTGAAGCTCTGGTCACCGCCACACAGGCGCAGTATGCGGTAAGGCAGTTCCAGTTTCTTCAGCAGGCCCTCCACATGTTCCAGCATCTCCTTATGGCTTTCCCTTGAATGCTCAGGCGTATCAATACGCACGATTTCTATCTTGGAGAACTCATGCAGGCGGTTCAAACCCCTCACATCCTTGCCGTAGGATCCAGCCTCACGGCGGAAGCACTGGGTATAGGCGCAGTTCTTGATGGGAAGGTCTTTCTCGTCGAGGATCACGTCACGGTATATATTTGTCACAGGCACCTCTGCGGTTGGAATAAGGTAGAGGTCATCCATGTCACAATGATACATCTGTCCCTCTTTGTCGGGCAGCTGGCCTGTACCGAAACCAGAAGCAGGATTCACCACCGTAGGAGGCATAATCTCCACATAGCCGGCCTTGGCAGCCTCAGCCAGGAAGAAATTTATCAAGGCACGTTGCAGGCGGGCGCCCAGTCCTACATAGACAGGAAATCCCGCACCCGATATCTTCACGCCCAGGTCAAAATCTATAAGGTTGTATTTCTTGGCCAGTTCCCAGTGGGGCAGCTTAGCCTGTCCGTTGCAAGGAACGGTATCCCAGTTGCCTACCGTATCACCCTCCTTGCACTCACGCAGGGAAGACTTGACAACAACATTATCCTCAGCGCTTGCCCCTTCAGGCACCTCGTCGTAAGGCAGATTCGGCACCGTAAGCAACAGGTTTTTCAGGTTATTCTCCGCCTGTTCCTTTTCGTCCTGAAGCACTTTACTCTCTTCTTTGAGCTGGGCCACCTGCATCTTGACAGCCTCAGCTTCCTCTTTCTTTCCCTCTCGCATCAGCAGACCTATACTCTTGGCGATGGTATTCTGTCTTGACAGGTTATCATCCAGCTTAGTCTGTGAAGCCTTGCGCTTCTCGTTCAAGACATTAAGTTCCTCAACTACTTGTCGGGCATTGGGAAAGTGTTTTTTCTCCAAACCTTTGATTGTTGCCTCTTTGAATTCAGTAAATTGACTGATGGTAAGCATAGCTATTCTTCTCTTTTAGTTTCGGTGTGCAAAATTACTAATTATTTGGCAAATGCCCAAGTTGCACCACTTTGATATGTTATTCCGTTAAAAATTTTATCATTTGCTCTGTAGCACGCTGACAGACAGGGCAGAAAGCAGGCACATCGTTCACTCTCATCCTGCAGTCCTGAACAGGCCTGAACACCCCTTTCTCCATGTATCCCGCTCCTTCAAACAGTCCCACCCGGGTATTGCGCACTTTTTTGTCGCGGCTCTTCGGAGTCGGCAGGGGTGTGCCCTCCTCCACCATGTCAGCCCATTTGCTCTTGAAGTCCTTGAGCGTGGTGATGTTTTTCTCCCACGGCTCCACGTCTTTATGGTAGTAGTCGGTACCGTCGCCATAGTCATACTCGTCGGCGAGTCCTGCGAAGCTGTGTCCGAACTCATGCACACAGACCGGCAGCGATTTTTCGTGATGGGCCGAAGCCAGCATATACAGGTTGTAAATGCCACCGCCGCCATATTTGTTGCTATTCACCAGTACCACCACCTGGTCAAATGGAATGCCCGTCAGCACGTCGTTGAGCCGTTTCACATGGAGCGTCGTCAGGTAGCGTTCGCTGTAGAACGTGTCAAACGAAGCCCCCAGCGCCGTCTCTCTCCATACTTTCTGACTGGGGATGCTTGCACCTTCATCCCTCGAGGGCGAAGCCACGGCAATCACGTTGAAACGGTCTTTCAGGTGAGCATAAGGCTCATGGGCAAACAACTCGTTGCAGAATCTCCTCACATCCTCCTGGAACACATTCATCTGATCAGCCCTGTAACCCTCAGCCACAATGGCCAGGTCCACACAGCGGGCCATGTTGCCGCTTCTCAGCACATAGCTGTGAGGCTGAACCCTGCAATGGTCCGTCTTGCGTATCAGTATGTCGGCAGGGTCCACAAGTGTCGTCAACGAAGCCGTCACCCTCTGGCGGCTGTCAGCCAGCTCAACCCTGATCCTCACAGGCCGCTTGGGCATAGGCACCATAAAACAGTTCTCAAACGACTTCACCTTTGTCGCCGCTTCGGGGGTATGCTGCCATTCCTGGAAGAGCGTGGAGAACGAAGTGGCATAAATCAGTATATCCGTCTCCGCGTCGCGCACATAGATTTGTCCGTTGCCAAACAGCGCCAGGCTGTCCAGGTTGTTGTGCCGTCCTGCCCAGTAAGGAAGGCTGACTATCTCGTCGAGAGCGATGTGCTGGTTCACGCTGTCACCCGAGAAGACATAATCCAGCCTCAGGCTGCGGTTCACGAACCACTCGTCAAAGAAAACTTTCGCCGTAGTCTCCCTTACAGCCACGACCAACAAAAGGAGCAAAAAGAATCGTCTCATACATATTTAAATATAGCGTAGCACAAAATTACGAAGAAAACATGATTTCCGCATGATTTTTACCGCTCACCATTAGATATAGACAAAAACCATAAAAACAAGCCTTGAAGTGCCCCCAAAAAGTTGGACGGGTTAAACATTATTTTTATTATAGAAAGCATTTCGGTGATGTCTGTTCATACTGTAACACCTTAGTTTTGTGTCCAACTTTTGGGGTGCAGTTCAAAGGGAGGGAAAACATTAAGTTACATCAAATCAATAAGATAACAACTCCTATCTCCTTCAGGAGAGGGGGAAGGGGGTGAGGCTCCTTGCGAAGCATTTTTTTAGTGAAGCGAAGCGTAACGGGGTTTTTGCTTTCATTGATTTCAAAGCATGAAATGGTGCGTATGGGGCTGGGATGGCTGACGGAAGTTTACTTACAGTCAGACAGCATCAGCAGCAGACGCAAATCTTGTAAAGATTGAAATCAAAGAAAGTGTTTTTTCTGTTTTTTTCCTTTATTAAGCAAACACAGGATTTGCAGATGATTCTAATACTGCCCTGTTTTTTTGAAGCTGTCCTACGACAAGCTTCGCTAACAAAGCAGAACTCGTTAAGGTTA
>ONKB01000011.1 GCA_900318305.1 uncultured Prevotellaceae bacterium
CGATTCCTATCATGGTATAACCTTTCAGGTTCTTCAGAAACATCCACAGGTCAGAGTTTGTTGGCTCCTGCATACCGAGGACATCCGGGCGGACATTGTTGACCATATCAGCCAACGCCGCATAGCGCATCTCCAACGTGTTGACACCTTCAGGCAATATATACTCGTTCTTACGAGGCACATTATACGTCATTATCCGCAATGACTCCATCCCCGCCAGCATTTCTGCGCAAGACGTCAGCATCAGCATAAACAGTATAATATACCTTCCCATAAGAGTCATCACTACCCTATTTTTAAACTTAATAGACAAAATTACAATTTTTCCCGATAATTATGCCCTCGCCGTTGGTATTTTTAAGCCTAACGGGATTCTCTTCATCCCGTCGGCTGCATGGCATCGGGGCTTTTCCTTCACACGGCCTCTCGACTGTCGGACTGACGTTCTATTAACATCAGTCGCATTTTTATTCTCTGAAACATTGCCGAACTGAAGTTTTTTCTGTATATTTGCAAATAATACACATCCATTTCAACTTAAACCACTATCCATATGAAAAGACTACTTTACATCCTTGCCATTGCGTTGCTCACACCCATGAGTTCATGCGCCCAGAAGGCCAAGAAGGCACAAACCCCAAAGCTGCCGGCTGGTGTCACCATAAACAGCCTTCCTACAGTCATTGACAAAAACGACGTCATGAGTTCCATCAAATCCCAACTCAAAGGGAAGGTAGCCGTACTGGATTTCTGGGCCACATGGTGCGGTCCCTGCATGATGGCCATGAAGAAAATCGACCCCATCAAAGAGCAGTATCTGAAAGACAAGAAAAATGTTGTCTTTGTGTACATCACCGGTGAGACATCGCCCAAAGCCACATGGGACAATGCCATAAAGAATATCAAGGGAATACACTATCGTCTCACAGACGACCAATTCGACACTTTGTTGAAAGGACTTGGCATCATAGGGATTCCCACCTATATGATACTGAATACAGACGGCTCGGTATCATACGACAACATCGCCAAAGGAGGATATCCCGGAGATGAAATCATAAAAGCAGAAATTGACAAAGCCTTAGCTAAATAGCATTCCTTTCCCCACAACACCTGGAAAGCATCCATGTCTGAACAAGCAAGGAGACTCTTAGTTTACCGTGCATCAGCCGGTTCCGGGAAAACGTTCACCTTAGCGGCACGCTACATAGCATTATTGCTGGGCGGAGTGTCGTTCAGGTCGATTCTTGCTGTCACCTTCACCAACAAGGCAACAGCCGAAATGAAGCAGCGCATCATGAACAACCTATACAAGATAAGTATCGGTGAACTCAATGAGAGCAGCCATTTCATGCAAAAGGTCATGGAATATATCCCTGGGGGAAAACTGCCTTCTGACCTGAGAGCAACAGCCTCAAATATTCTCACGGCAATCCTGAACGATTACGACCACTTTGCCATCAGCACCATTGACTCCTTCCTGCAGATACTGCTGGCAGGGCTTGCCCACCGCCTTCATTACCGGGCGAACTACGAGATTGACCTGGACACTGACGCTGTCACAGACGAGGCTGTTGACCTCATGATTAAAAACTACAAAAACGAAAGCGACGAGGTCAGAAGGGAAATAGACAACTATATTGAAGAGAATCTTCAGACTGAGAAAACATGGGACATACGCAAGGCCGTGAAAAGCCTTGCCCGCCAACTCTCCAAGGAAGACTTCCTCATGAACGAGGAAATCGTGTTTGAAAGCATTGCCACCCATCATCAAGTAAAGGAATACAGACAGAAATTACACAACCATCTTGAGGACAGACTCACGACTCCTCTCAAGGAGTATCTTGATACATTTGAAAGAGACTATTCCCATTACCCCTGGCGGGCAGGAGTCGCCAGGTCTGTAAAGACATTTGTCAGGAACATCAAAGTTTACCTGTCATCTCCTTACACCGCTGAGATGAAAAACCTCGCCGACAGCGTAAGCGAGAAACTTCAGGATGAAGCCCAATGGGAGAAAGAATGCGACAACAGTCAAGATGTCATACCGTCGATGCACCTCTTATCCAAGATGGATATTCTGATCAGGGAAAACCAGCAAGTCATCAACTCCGTGCAGCTGTCCCTGCAACACCTTCACAGTCTCTGTCTGCTGAGGCGTGTGCAAGAACTTGTTGACAGCATTGAACGGGAGAAAGACTCCACACTCCTCAGCAAGGCACCCATTACACTCCACAAAGAGATGAATACAGGCGATGCCACATTCATCCTGGAGAAAGCCGGCATACGCTATAGGCATATCATGATAGACGAGTTCCAGGACACCTCTCATCTGCAATGGGAGCTCTTCAAGCCTCTGGTGGAAGAAATACTTGACAAAGGAGGAACTGTGCTCATCGTCGGCGATGTCAAGCAAAGCATCTATCGCTGGAGAGGTGGCGACTGGCAACTTCTCAAAGAGATTGACGACACCAAACAGCTGGGCAGATATTTCAGCAGCAACACAGGTGGGATATTTCCTCAGAAAAGGAATTTCCGCAGCCATGAGAATATCGTCAGGTTCAACTTGTCACTCTTCAAGTCTATCTCCGAACAGATGGACAGTACCATAGCCGATACGGCCCACAAAGGCATCATCAAGACCATCTACGATGAAGGTATCAGCAACGGGTCTCTCAGCGACTATTATAACACCAACCACCCTGGCGGCTATGTCAGGATGGATTACTATGGAGAAGACTGCGAGCCAGACACCATTATAGGCAACACACTCGACCAGATTAATCGTCTGGTTGCGGAAGGCGTACCCATGTCAGCTATCAGCATTCTGGTCCGGACACACCGGGAAGCAGAATCCATTGTGGAGTTCCTGACCCGCAACCACAAACCAGACAACAGCGGGCCGTATGACCACCTGAACATTGTCTCTGCCGAAGCCTATCTGTTGTCGTCGTCTGTCTCGGTAAACATTCTCATCAATGCCCTCCGATACATACATACGCAGAACAATATTGCCCTGTTTTACATTATCTCCAGATACCAGAATGACATCCTCGGGAGAAATATCAGCTGGGAAGAAATCCGTAAGCACTGCCAGAGTCAAACCCATGGCAAACTGCTTCCACAAGGATTCATAGAGGATATCCAAGACGACGGCAAGACAATTGCCCGGCCAGATGCCTCGCTGAAAGACCTGCCACTCTATGAAACAGTGGAGAAGTTAGCCAGAATGTTCCTGTACAAAGACGGCAGAAGGAGCCTCACTGACGACAGCTATGTGCTCTCTCTCTTTGACAACGTTGCCTCATTCTGCCAGCAAAAAGGCTCCGACATGGCTTCTTTCCTTGAATACTGGGATGATGTACTGAATGCCAAATCCATCAAGGGAGCGGAATCGGGTATCCAGATACTGACCATCCATAAAGCCAAAGGACTTGAGAATGACACTATCTTTGTGCCTTTCTGCGACTTTGATATCAGGAACACCAATTCCAGCAAAAACAACATCTGGTGCAGGCCTTCAGAGCCACCCTACAACGACATACCACTGTTGCCTATAGAGACCACGAAAAAGATGGAAGAATCCATCTATGCTGCCCGTTACAGCGAAGAGGTGTTCATGCAATACATAGACAGTCTCAACACACTCTACGTTGCGCTCACCCGGGCAAAGAAAAACCTGTTCATTTCAGGGAAAAAGAAAAACCGTGGTGACAATATCCTGAATTATATACTCAACTACCTCTGCCAGGCTGACCCAGAGCATTTCTCCCAAGACGCCATAGCCCAGAACAGCGAGGATTGTATATCTTACGAGACGGGCAAGATGATTCTGGATTCTGCGGAGAAAACAGGAAACAACATCAACCTGCAATTGCAACATTTAGACGGACGCTTTGATTTCCGTCAGTCGTCCGACTCCTACAGCTTCCTCTTCCCCGACAAGAAAAAATACAATACCGAGGCTGCAAAACACGGCCAGCAGCTCCACCTCATCTACTCTGCCATAGACAAGAAGGAAGACTCTGATGAAGTTATTGACTTCTTCTGCAAGCAGGGTGTCATTGACTCAAGCAGAGAAGCCGAAGAAATACGCCAGACTATCCGGAACAGCTGGAAGAACAAGACGGCCGCAAGTTGGTTTGACGGTTCGTGGACATTATTCAAAGAATGTAATATCCTTGAAAAGGATCAGGAAGGCAACCTGCGGCAACACCGTCCTGACCGTGTCATGATTAAGGAAGAAGAATGTATCGTCATTGATTTCAAATTTGCCCAAAAGAGCGAGGAACACATAGAGCAAGTCAGGCGTTACATGACCTTGATGAAAAAGATGGGGCACCAGAATATTACAGGATATCTGTGGTATATAGGAGAACATACAACTGAAACAGTAGAAGTAACACTATGACACCATTCTTAAAGGAAATAGCTGCACACCTGTACGAAAGATTCGGCAACGACATGAGCCGCATCGCCGTCGTGTTTCCGAACAAACGCGCCAGCATCTTCATGAACGACTATTTCCTTCAGGGCATGGGAAACAGTCCTCTTTGGGCTCCTACATATTTCAGCATCAACGATTTCTTCGACCAGCTATGCCCCTTGAGACACGATGACCCCATCCGCTCCATATTCATATTATATAATATATACAGGGATATCGCCCGGAAACAGGAGGACAAGCTTTTCGACATTAACTATTTCTATAGCTGGGGACAGCAGCTCATCAACGACTTCAACAACATAGACAAAAACATGGTTGATGCCGAGCGCATTCTGACCAACGCCTCGGAGATATGGAAACTGGAAGAACTCGACAAAGACACCGCAGAGATTCTCAGAGACATCTTCCAGAATAAACACCAGAACGGGAAGACATCTACAGGGAATTCCGTCAAGACAGAATACCAGGATATCTGGAACAATCTCTACGCCATCTACAAAGCCTTTAACGCCAAATTAGAAGAACGTGGAGAGGCATACGCCGGAGCCCGCAACAAATATGTCGTAGAAAAACTTGAGAAAGGAGAACTGCAACTGCCAGGACAATATGACCATTTCGTATTTGTGGGTTTCAATGTCCTCCTCCAGTCTGAAGAAAGGCTGTTCAAGTATATCCAGAAGCAAGACAAAGCCTCCTTCTACTGGGATTGCGACCGTTATTTCTGGGAAAAAGAATCCCAGTTCACCTTCAGCCGCACCCTCAAAAAGAATGTCGGAGAATTTGGCAATGCTATCAGGTTTGAAGAAGAGAAACACATAGACAACCCGAAGATTGAGTTTATCAGCACTTCATCAGACAACGCCCAAGCCCATTACGCCAGCCAATGGCTAAGCGAAAACCTGACAGACGAAGAACGGCGCACGGCAATAATTCTCTGTGACGAGAACCAACTCCAAGCCGTATTGCATGCCATTCCCGGGGAGAATGACCAAGGCAAGACCGTAAAAGAAATCAATATCACCAAAGGTTTTTCCCTGGGCAACACCCCAGCATACAATTTTGTCGCCAACTTCCTTGACAGTCAGAATGTGAAAGAGAATGACCATCTCGTCTCCCTCTTGGAACAACTTGGCGGAGAGTTGCGCTCGGAAGCCCACAGGACTCTTGCCCTATATCCCAAAAACTCATGGGAGGGTACCCTCTATGCAGAGTCATTCTTCCAGTGCTACACCACCGTCAACAGGATAAAAGACATTCTGAATGAAAATATTCTCGACATCAGAGGCATAACCCTGCAAACCCTCTTGCTGCAGGCGCTCAAGACACAGACCATACCGTTCAAAGGCGAGCCCGCTGCCGGTCTGCAAATCATGGGAATGCTGGAAACACGCAACCTGGATTTTGACCAAATACTTCTGCTCGGTGTCAACGAAGGCAACATACCGAAGAAGAGCACTGACCACTCCTTCCTCCCGTATGACCTCAGAAAGGCATACCGGCTGACTACCGACGAGGAAGAAAGTGAAATCTATGCATATAACTTCTTCAGACTGCTACAACGCTGCAAACATATAACATATATGTATAATACACAGGGGGAGAATAATTGTGAAATATCCCGCTTCCTCCAACAACTGAGATACAACACACACTTTGACATACATCACCTCACCCTTAAAGAACAGCATCACAATACAATAAGTCCCATATACGGCATAGACAAGGATGATGTACAGGCATTTATGGCACAGAAAGACCACCTTTCACCAAGTGCCATTATCCATTATAATGACTGTCCGATGAAATTCTATTTCAGTGATATCGCATGTCTTCAGGAAGATGTCCGCGAAGACCTCATCCTGCCTGCCAACACCCAGGGCTCCATCTTCCACGAGGCGAGTCAGCTGTGTTTTGAACATCTTGTCATCAATAAGAAAAAAAGCCTGTACGGCTACCCTGTCGGTCAAGATGAAATCAAGTCCCTGACCGAAGATGATGTCAAGATAGACACCTTCCTCACCAAGGCATTCCTTATTGTCAGCGGCAACGACGCATTGAGCAACAAAGTCCTGCTTGAGAAATACATCGATGAGACAAAAGACATCTCAGTCATGAACAAGCCGTTTAGGGAAAGACAATCTGCCGGAAGAAATTTCATCGCAAGACACCCCGAACTTGCCCTCTACACAAAAGACAATCACACAGCAGAGTTCAAAGCCCTTAAATCATATCTCAAAAATACCCTACGCTTTGATGCCAGATGGGATAATCTCCACATCGTCTCCTTAGAGACAAAATATGACACCGTTGTTGAAGGGATTGAGATTGGAGGATTCGTTGACCGTCTGGACATTGTCAAAATCAATGATGATTATACCCTACGGGTCGTTGACTACAAGACGGGAAGCTACAATGAGCGAAAAGTTACATTCCAAGACATGTCGTCACTCTTTACTAACAAGGATAAACACTATATCTTCCAGACTTTCATCTATTGCCAGGCATGTATGGAGAAGGGTGAGCCTTTCGGAATGAGACTACCTGTTGCCCCACTGCTGCTCTTTACTCCGATGATGAACAGCAAAGACTATTCTCCATATCTGCAGAAAAAAGAAGGCAGAAACGAGAAACAGGAGATATATCGGTTCCAGGACTATGCGAGGGAATTCCGCGAAATACTGGAAGAACGTATTCAGGAGATGAAGACGTCTGACTATCATTTAAGGACTGAGCCAGAATGCGAATACTGTCCGTTCTGCCAGCTTTGCAACAAGAAACCCCGAATGTAATCTAATAAACGTAAAAACTCTTCCCTATTCCAGAAGGAGAAGGGAACCCTAAAGAGGGTTGGCTGGAGTTCAACTTTACACTATGCTGAAATGAGGTATGATTTTTGTCATCAAATCCTTGATGGCATGTATATTATAGTTTTCAATCAGAATCAACAAAACAGTATCATCTCCAGCCAGAGAACCTATAATATCAGGAATAGTATAATTATCTATCTCTGCAGCCAAACTGCTGGCATATCCATGTAATGTCTTGATAACTAAAAGATTACCAGAAATCATCGCCTTTAAGAAACCAAAATTTTGTACGAGGCGAACCTTAGATTTCCTATATGAGACATCACTGGGGTAAACTTCCTGCGGCAAAGCATATATGGAATGGCCTTCATCATCAAAAACCTTAGACACTTTCAGATGATGTAAATCGCGCGATAACGTCGGTTGAGCAACCTTAAAGCCATGTGCCTTCAGGTCTTTAAGGATATCCACCTGATTATCAAAATGTTTATTGGACAACAAATAGCGCAATACTTCTAAACGTGTTTTTTTAGCTGCCATATTATTGTATTTTGGATTGTTGCTTGCAAAAATAATAATAAATATTCATTTTTCATTTTTTCAAAACAAAAATATAGCTAAAAACCAAAATAATAACTTTTGCATCACTCAATAATTAAATAATTATGCGGTTATTCCATAAAACCCTCTAAAAAATTTTTCACAATAATTATTTTGCAATTAAAACAAAATACCTATATTTGCAGGACAACTATTTGTGTTGGACATTTTTTTCGCTAAAAACAAAAACAGGGAATATAATGAAAAAGACCATCTTAATGACTTGCGTAGCAGTAATTTCATTATTCTGCTCATGCAACAATGAGACTCAGACCAACCTGACAAAATCAGGATTGGATCCTAAGAATTTTGAGACAGTTGTAGGAGAGGATTCCACTGCACTTTATGTATTGACAAACAATAATGGCATGGAAGTATGTGTTACCAATTTCGGTGCACGCATCGTCTCCATCATGGCTCCCGATATTAATGGCGGTTATCAAGATGTCGTATTAGGCTTTGACAGTATCAGCCAATACATCAATATTCCAACCGACTTCGGTGCCGCTATTGGCCGTTATGCCAACCGCATCAACAAAGGTCAGATTACCATTGACGGAAAACTCATCCAGCTGCCTATCAACAACTTCGGACACTGCCTTCACGGTGGTCCTGACGGATGGCAGAACAAAGTATTCAAGGCCAACCAGCCGAATGCCTCGACGATTATTCTGTCATTGTCATCACCCGACGGTGACATGAATTTCCCAGGCAACGTTGACGTTACCGTTACTTACAAGCTCACCGACGACAATGCCATTGACATCCAGTACGAAGGTACTGCCGACCAGAAGACGGTGTTGAATATGACCAACCACTCCTATTTCAACCTCAATGGCGACCCCAACATAGACATAACCAACGACACTTTGTTTATCAATGCCGATACCTTCACACCAGTTGACAGCACCTTTATGACAACGGGCGCTATCGTCAGTGTCAAGGAGACACCGTTTGATTTTACCACGCCTACCACAGTTGGTGAGCGTATCAACACAGAGGGCAATGTGCAACTGGCCAACGGTCACGGCTACGACCACAACTGGGTATTGCGTGAAAGCAACAACATCACAACTGTCGCTGCCAAGGTCATATCCCCTGTAACCGGCATTGTGCTTGAAATACTCACAGACCAGCCTGGCATTCAGATTTACACCGGCAACTTCCTTGACGGTACTGTTACAGGCAAGAAAGGCATCACTTATCAGAGAAGAAATGCCATCTGCCTCGAGACACAGGTATATCCAGACAGTCCTAACAAATGCCTTAAAAGCACAGAATGGCCTTCACCATTCCTGGAACCAGGACAGACATATAAACACCATACTATTTTCCGTTTCTCAGTGAATAAATAGGGGGAAAATTGGCTTAGCGGTCTCTATAAGGAGGCCGCTAAACTTTTCAAAATGCTAATACGAAATAATTAAGAATAAAACAATAAACTATGATGAAAAAATTTTTAACAGCGATCGCTCTGATTGCTGCTCCATTTGCAGGCTATGCCTCTGAAGCAGACTTAAAAATGCCTGACGGATTTGCAGACCAGGCCCAAATTCTCTACTGGGGATTTGCAGTCATCTTGCTTGGTCTAGTCTTTGGTTTCTGGCAATTTACAAAAGTACATCAGCTGAAAGCTCATCCTTCAATGCTTGAGATAGGCAATGTCATTTTCCAGACATGCTCTACCTACCTGAAGCAACAGGGAAAATTCCTCTGTGTGCTCTTTGTATTTATCGGTGCAGCTATTGCCCTCTACTTCGGTGTATTGTCACACCTGCCATTAGGCTCTGTCCTTCTAATCTTAGGATGGACCATTATCGGTATATTAGGCTCCTACGGTGTTGCATGGTTCGGTGTTCGCATGAACACCTATGCCAATGCCCGTATGGCATTCGCCTCCTTACGCCGCAAACCACTCGACCTGCTTAACATTCCTCTCCGTGCAGGAATGAGCATCGGTGTCGTTCTCATTTGTGTAGAGCTCACCCTTATGCTGGTCATCCTTATGTTCATGCCTGGTGACCTCGCTGGTTCCTGCTTCATTGGCTTTGCTATCGGCGAATCTCTCGGTGCAAGTGCCTTGCGTATCGCCGGCGGTATCTTTACGAAAATTGCCGACATCGGTTCCGACCTCATGAAGGTAGTATTCAAGATTGGGGAAGACGACCCGCGCAACCCTGGTGTCATTGCCGACTGTACCGGTGACAATGCCGGCGACAGCATTGGCCCGACGGCTGATGGTTTTGAGACCTATGGTGTAACAGGCGTTGCCATCGTATCGTTCATCCTTCTCGCCGTGCCTGATCAATGCATGCAGGTCAAACTCCTGATTTGGATTTTTGTTATGCGTATCCTCGGTGTCGTAGCGTCTGTTCTCTCCTATTATATCAACGGAGCCATCGCCAAGGCAAAATATGCCAAAGCCGACGACATTAACTTTGAGAAACCACTTACCGACCTTGTTTGGATTACTTCCATTGTATCCATCATCGCCACTTTCTTCGCAAGCTATGCCCTCCTCCAGGATATAGGCAACGGCATATGGCTGGCATTAGCCATCATTATCAGCTGCGGCACATTAGGAGCCGCGCTCATCCCTGAATTCACCAAGATATTCACCTCACCGACATCATCACACGTTCAGGACGTTGTCAAGGCTTCCGACCAGGGTGGTGCCTCGCTGAATATCCTTTCAGGTCTTGTAGCAGGTAATTTCGGCGCATTCTGGACTGGCTTCGTATTCTTTGTCCTCATGCTCATAGCATATGTCGCATCTATTTCATTTGGTCTTGAAAGTACATTCGGTACATACCACTCCATCTTTGCATTCGGTCTGGTAGCATTCGGTATGCTTGGAATGGGTCCTGTCACTATCGCTGTTGACAGCTATGGGCCTGTAACTGACAATGCCCAATCAGTTTATGAGCTCTCCCTTATCGAGGACGATATCAAAAAGACCACAGAAGAAGTTGAGTCCCAGTTTGGTTTCACACCCGACTTTGAAAAAGCAAAGTACTATCTGGAAGCCAATGATGGTGCAGGCAACACATTCAAGGCAACAGCAAAACCAGTATTGATTGGTACTGCCGTTGTAGGTGCCACGACTATGATTTTCTCTTTGATTCTGATGATTCAGAAGACACTGGGCATTGAACCGGAGACGGTGCTCAACCTGCTCAACCCTGCGTCCCTTCTCGGTTTCATCCTCGGAGGATGTGTCATCTTCTGGTTCACCGGAGCTTCTATGCAGGCAGTGACCACAGGTGCCAACCGTGCTGTTGCATTTATCAAGAACAATATCAAACTTGACACCAACGCTCCTAAGAAAGCCGATATCAGCAAGTCGCAGGAAGTGGTCAGGATCTGCACCACTTATGCCCAGAAAGGTATGATCAACATCTTCATTGCCATCTTCTGCTTTGCTCTCGCCTTCGCATGTCTGTCATCTCCCGACAGCTTCGGAGAAAAGAACTCTGCCGTATGTCTCTTTATCGGCTACCTTATCAGCATTGCCGTATTCGGACTTTTCCAGGCCGTATTCATGGCTAATGCCGGTGGCGCATGGGACAATGCCAAGAAAGTCGTTGAGGTTGACCTCAAGGCAAAAGGAACCGATTTGCATGATGCCAGTGTTGTAGGTGACACCGTGGGCGACCCGTTCAAGGACACCTCATCCGTAGCACTTAACCCAATCATCAAATTTACCACATTGTTCGGTGTCCTGGCTATGGAGATTGCCATCAGCGATGGTTTCCGCACCATAGCTCCCTATTTCGGCATTGCATTCCTGATTATCGCTATTTACTTTGTTTGGCGGTCATTCTACAAGATGAAGATTGATTAAAACAATTCTTATAAAACAACATAGCAGCAAGGCACTGGCAGTAATGTCAGTGCCTTGTTCTTACACACCACCTTACATAGCATCCAGATGTCTGTAAATTATATCCTCATGATATACATTGCCGGAAAAACGTGGCATTACAGACTCTTCTCCCCTCCACTCAACAAGATTAATCAATAACTTCTATTGAATAATCATATTACATGTCGGAAAAAACACCTATCTTTACAATCTGTAAAAAAATAGCCCTATTATGAAAAAACTTTTACGTTGTATCGTTATACTCCTTATATCCCAGAGTTCATTAGCAGTAGCCGACACCCACATCAAACGGGAATTCCGCAGTGCATGGGTAGCTACGGTATGGTGTCTTGACTGGCCATCACAGACGGGGACATCATCAAGTGTCATTTCTTCACAGAGGACACAGATGACAAACTATCTGGATAAGCTTAAAGCAGACAATTTCAATGCTGTCTTCTTCCAGGTGCGCTCCATGTGTGACGCCATGTACAAATCGAGCTATGAGCCTTGGTCGAGTTATCTGACAGGAACACGTGGCAAGGAACCCGGATGGGACCCACTGGCCTTCGCTGTATCAGAATGTCACAAGCGGGGACTTGAATGCCACGCATGGGTAAATCCCTACCGCTGGGCCACGTCAGCATCAGGATGGAACACCGCACAAGATCAGGAACTGAAGGACGCAGGGCTACTCCTGACCTACACCACCAGCTCCAACGGAAGCCAGACAACAACAACCATATTGAATCCAGGATTGAAGGAAACCAATCAGCGTATTGTCAACGTCTGCAAGGAAATCATCACAAACTATAATGTTGACGGCATCGTATTTGACGATTATTTCTACCCGAGTGGCATTCCCACGAACAATACGGCCGAAGACTATGACTTGTGGAAGAATTCCGGTTCATCCCTGTCATTTGCCAACTGGCGCAGGAACAATGTAAACCAGATGGTAGCAGACGTATACAATATGATTCAGTCAGTGAACCCTGCCATAAGATTCGGTATATCACCTGCTGGCGTTGCCTGTTCATCTTCATCAGTGGCTTCCACCCATGGTGTGAGCCCCTGCCCTGCAGGAAGTGACTGGCAGTATGCAGGTATCTTCTCCGACCCAGTACAATGGTTGCAGGATGGTACGATTGACTATATCTCACCCCAGATATACTGGAGAACTGATCATTCCACCAACCCATTTGGTCCCATCACACAATGGTGGTCAGAGGTTGCCAAGAAATTCGGCAGGCATCATTATGCCAGTCATTCCATCTCCGCTTTGGGAACATCAAGCAACAATAACGAAGAGTATTGGTCAAACTATGGCCAGCAGATACAGTACTCCCGTGACTACACCCAGAATGCTGCACCGGGAGCCGTTTTCTATTCTGCGGCTTATCTGAATGGCTCAAAGGCTACCGGTCTCGGGGAATATCTTCTGGAAAACAAATTCCAACGTCCCGCATTGGCTCCTGCCATTGACTGGAAACCCAGTCATAATTATGGGAAAGTCACCCATCTCAGGATTTCCTCCAACACCCTTTTATGGGACGACTGTGGAAATGTGAAATATGCCGTCTATGCCATTCCCAACAGTGTTTCAGACAGCAAGGCAGAAAGCAGTACCGCAGGCGGCATCCTGTCGGATTATCTCATTGACATCACCTACACGAACAGTTTTACCATCAAGCAGGCATACAAGACAGGATATCACTTTGCTGTGAGCATCGTTGATTACTTCGGCAATGAGTATGCCCCGCGATATTCCTCTGAGGAGGTAAGCTATGCACCACAGACACACCTTGTGTCACCCAACGACAAGGAGCGGATGAATGCCGACTTCACTCTGGAATGGGAAAAGGTTGATGCTGACGGCTACAAACTGGAGATATACGCTGACAAAAACCTGGCGAATCTTGTCTATTCCGCATCATCGGGATGGGTTGAAGGCAGCAACACACTGGGTTACTCTGCATTATATGAAGACTTCAGCAACGGCACTTATTACTGGCGCGTCATAACAAGCAATACAGGTTGTGAAGATGTCGCATCAGAAGTTCATTCCTTTGACATCATCACCTACGAAATAGAAGAAGGATACGTCAGGAAAAAGGACACTAACGAATATGAGGATATAGACGGCTTGAAACTGGAAAGCCGTTGGGAACGCTCTGTCAAGGAGAATTTCAACAACATCCAATTCTCTTCAAACGGAACCTATTCCAAAGGATTCTGCGTTGTCAGGGATACCATATATATATGTGAGCGCAATGGCAACTCCAGCAAGTCAAGATGCTATTTAGACAAATATGACGCTGTGTCAGGTGCCCATTACGGCAAGATTGAGCTGCCAACGGCAATTCAAGGAAGTACTTACCCCTGTAACGACATCATCAAGGACGATGCCGGGAACATACTGGTGTACAACTATATCTTAAAGCAGAGTACCACCCCTCTTAAGATTTACAACATAGACAAGCTTACAGGCGATGCCACACTTGTCGCCACTTGTACAACCTCCAAGAACTATAGAATAGAAAACTGCAAGGTGACTGGCGATGTCACTACCGGCAACTTTACGGTTTATGCTGCTGTGACCAATAATAACGTCATTGCCAAATGGAATGTCACGAACGGCACTGCCACTGAGGATACCGAATCCACATTGAAGTCATTCACCTCTAATGCCACCAAGCTGGGCATGACTCCAAGACTATTTCCTGTTACAGATGATGAGGTAGTCGTTAACAGCAGCATTACGGTTCCCGCCTTGTATCAATACAGTACTGGCGAGATGCTCTCCACCTTTGACGAGAACAGTGAGGCCATTCCGTCGCTTACATCAAAGATAGCGACAAACGGCTTTGCATCGTTTGAATGCGGCAAGAACAGACTGGCTATTTTCCCTGCGACAGATTACTCTGGAATCAACGGCTATACATTCAACATCGTACAGACGAGCAAGGACCTGGACTTCGGAAACATGAAATTATTATGGACTGTTCCGCAGGATGGAATGGGTACAATCAACAACTCAAACTACAATGCCCTTATAGACTATGAGCTGAACTCCGCAGCCGACACGGCAAAAATATACTTCTATGTTCCCGGCAACGGCTTATGCTCTTACCGGATTACGGGCATGGCATCCACAAGCATTATCCCTGTGAAGAATTCCCAGGAGTCAATTGACATTATTCGTCAAGGCAGCTATCTTGGCATAAGCACTGACGCTGACGATGTTTGGATTTACAACACCACAGGCTATTTGCTGACACACAGCAAATACACCTCGAAAGTCTATGTGGGCAACCTCTCCAGAGGCACCTATATCGTCAAGGTACGCAAAGGACGTTCAGTAGTATCAAGGAAAATACTCCTGAGATAGTATAGTTTAAACTAAACTCACATTATACTGATTACCGTGGCTCAGTCATGGCGTTTATCGTTTTGGGTATCCATACACGATAACGTTCATTCTTGTTCCAGGTATTACCAGCGGATGCGAAATCGCAAAAGCGAATATAGCGTTTCCATACATTTTCACGGTATGAGCCTGCCAATGTCACCACTTTGAATGCCATCCACAAGCCCTGAGGTGCTTCAACAGGAATGACATCCACGAAGCCTCCCTCATCAGTCACGAAAGAGCAGCACTCATCCACATCGCCATCACGGAACCGGCTGTCACGCGCCAGCGTAACAGGACCACGCTGCAATGACTGCATGTGATTCAATTCCACCAAACGGGTACGCATATCCAGTTCCAATTCAATCTTGTCGCCAGGCTGCCATACCCTGTCAATCCTGCAGTAAGCATTCTGCCTAACATTCTGCACAGCCTGACCGTTAACCTTGACAGTACTTTTGGCACTCCACGAGGGGATTCTCAGCTCCACGGCAAACTGTCGGGCCCTGGCAGGTGTAACATGAAGTGTAATCAGGCCGCCCTGAGGATAAGTCGTCACCTGCTCGACAGACACCTCCACCCCATTGACAACAGCCCTGGCCGAAGATGAAGAATAGAACTGTACCCTCAGTGTATTGTCATCAGGCATCATGTATGCTATCTCAGGTATCATGGCAAATGCCCGGGGACCGTTGGCGTTGCAACAGTTTATATGCACACCGCACTGGTCTTCTCCTTCCATACGATAACCCTCAAGAGGAGTGTATTTGACAATCTGGGAACCATCGTCTTTCATGGCAGCCAGGATAGCGTTGAAGAATGTCTTTTCTAAATTATCGGCATAGACAGCCTTACCCGTCATCTGGAGCAGGCGCTGATTAATCTGCATCCATGTAAAGCCCACACATGTTTCCATCATATTATATGCCGGTATCGTCTGACGGTATTTTCCCCGGTACCAGCATTCGTTGGCAGCCCCGGAGCCACAGACATTGATTTCCTCATCCATGATATTCCGTACGACTTTTTCAACCACATCAACATAGGACGTATTGCCCATAACTTTTGACAACTCCAACAAGCCTACATAACACGACATCATCTCATAGGCCTTCTGGCCGTTATTTTTTGACCACCATTCATCAAACGGAACGGGGAAGCGCTCATAGACCGGCACATCAGCCTTGGCAATCAGCTGAGGCCCGTCAGGTTCTTCCATATCCCTGACCATCCATTGGGCAAAATCCAAATATTTTTTCTCCTTTGTGTCATTATAGAGAAACATCAGCGGTTCAAGGATAGAAAGGGATGCCATTCCCTTGTAACAGCCGTAGGCATAAATATGTGCCTTGCCTTCACCCAGCTGGGTCATTGTGTAATCCATAAGGCGGCATGCTGCCTTCAGGGCTTTCTTGTCACCACTCAGATGATACCATCTCAATAATCCCAATATGGTATATTTACGACCCCATACATCCCAGCCTTTGAGCTGGTGGTCCTTGTCATAATTGCCCAGATAACCGTCGGGCAACTGATATGACAACAGTTTCCTGGCACTGTACTGAATAAGCCTGTACAAATCGTCGTCCTTGGTATAGTCATAGGAGCCTATTGCCCCCTGGACCCATTTGCCCCAGAATTCCGTGCCCCATCTCTCACGCACCTCATCCTGTTTAGCAAATACGTCCACAATCTCATCGACGTCTTGTTTCTTCACTCTCTCCTGAATACATTGGTCTATACGCTGACCCACATAGCCCTTTATCTGTACAGACTTGATGCCATTTGTCTCATTCTTAGCAGCCTTCAGTACACCCGACACACACAGAAGCATAAAGAAGGCTAAAATACTGCCATATTTCATACTGATTAATTCACGTCAATTGTTAAACTCTTCACCAACCATAAACTTCACTATACAATATTCTTGCTGATCCGTTCAATATAATCCCCAAGTGCTTTCTCGTCCTTGTCGGCAATAATCTGTGTCAGATTCTTCAATTCATTCTGTATCTTATACATCTCCTCGGGTGTACGGGGATTAAACAATATCTCACGCAACAGATTGCGGTCCTCGCTCAACACACCCTTAGCTATCGCCAGATGGCGCTTGAAAGTGGTACCCGGAGCTTCCTGATGCTTCATCACAGCTGAGAAGACAAATGTAGAGATAAATGGTATTGACAAGGAATATGCCACAACCTCATCATGCTGTGTGAAGGTATATTCGCAGATATTCAATCCCAGCCGCATATAAATATCCTTAAAGAATATGCGTCCCATATAGTCACCCTCACTGATAATGATGGCATTCTCGTTGCTGAGTTGTCCCAAATTGGCAAACGTAGGTCCGAACATCGGGTGAGTAGAGACGTAGCGGAACCCGCATCTGTCGTAATACTCCTTGAGATTGGTCTTGACCGAGGCTATATCGCTGATGATACAATCCTTTGGCAAATATGGCGTCACCGTCTCAAAGACCTCTATGGTATGGTCCAGTGTAACAGCATTGATGACCAGTTCCGGTTTGAACGCCTCCACCTCTTCAAGCGATGTGAAGCGCTGGGTATTATACATAAAACGCAATTTTGCGGCATTCACCTCATAAACCGCCGTCTCGTGGTCGAAACTCAGCAAATCTACAAAGAATGAGCCCATCTTACCGGCTCCAAGAATCAGGATTTTCATGGCTTTACTTATTGATTAACTCTATCTGTTGGCGGACACTCTCCTCATGGATTGACTCAAAAATAGAACGCATAAAATCGCCGCTCATACCGCACAGGGTTCCTTGTGCCCCACGTTTGTTGATAATCTCATCATAGCGTCCCGGCTGGACGACAGCCATATTATGCTCTTTCTTATACTCAGCTATCTCACGGCTTACACGCATTCTCTTAGACAACACCTCAACAATCTTGTCGTCAAGTTCATCTATCTGTTTACGCAACGCCCGCAAGCTCTCTGTCGCCTCGTTGGTATTACGGATAACCAACTTGTCGAGAATGAAACTCAACACGTCAGGGGTAATCTGCTGCTTGGCGTCACTCCAAGCCCTGTCGGGCTCACAGTGGGTTTCTATCATCAGACCATAGAAGCCCAAATCCATGGCTTGCTGACTCAGCGGCGCTACCAGTTCCCGGCGGCCGCCCATATGACTTGGATCACAGAAAATAGGCAGATTGGGGATACGCCTCATCAGTTCTATGGGGATATGCCACATCGGCAGGTTCCTGTAAATTACTTTCTCATAAGCGGTAAATCCACGGTGTATAGCCGCCATCCGCTTTATGCCGGCGGCATTCAAACGTTCCATGGCACCTATCCATAATTCCAGGTCAGGATTGACAGGATTCTTCACAAACACAGGGATGTCCACCCCTTTCAGCGAGTCAGCCACCTCCTGTACGGCGAAAGGATTCGCCGTGGTACGCGCCCCTATCCAAAGGATGTCAATATTAGCTTTGAGTGCCAGCTCCACATGCTTAGCCGTAGCCACTTCCGTAGTAGTCAGCATACCCGTCTCCTTCTGCACCGCCTGCATCCAAGGCAAGCCTAGCTCACCGATGCCCTCAAAGCATCCGGGTTTGGTACGGGGCTTCCATATTCCCGCACGGAAAATCTTAACACCTGCCGTTGCCAAACTCTTGGCTGTTGTCAACACCTGTTCCTCGGTCTCAGCACTGCAAGGACCTGAGATAACAACAGGTCGCTGATCCTTTATACCAGGAATGTTCAATGGTTTCAATTCTAATTCCATAGTCCTATCTGATTTTATTAAATTATCTGTTTAATTCGTGCCAAAGCCTCAGTCATCTTCTCCTTTTTGGCACACAAGGATATGCGCACATACCGTTCGCCATTCTTGCCGAAGATAAATCCGGGAGTAATAAACACATGAGCCTCGTTCAAGACCTTCTCCGTCAATTCCTCCACATTATTATACTTATCCGGAATACGCCCCCAAAGGAACATACCTACCTGAAGAGGGTCAAAACTGCAGCCTAAAGCCGTCATTATCTGTTCGGCCACCTCACGGCGCTCACGGTATATCTCGACATTGTATTTCCGATGCCAGTCATCGTCATTCTGATATGCCACGGCGGCGGCGAGCTGGATAGCCCTGAATGTTCCGCTGTCAATATTGCTCTTAACCTTCAGTATCCAACTCACAAACTGAGCATTACCGGCGAGCATTCCCACACGCCAGCCTGGCATATTGTGGCTCTTGCTCATGGAATTGAACTCTATGCAACACGTCTTGGCACCAGGTACCTGAAGAATACTCAGATGTTCCTCGCCCAGGATAAAGCTGTAAGGATTGTCATTCACTATGAGGATGCCATGTTCCTGGGCGAATGCCACCAGTCTCTCGTATGTCGCCCTCTGGGCAGGGGCTCCCGTCGGCATATTGGGATAGTTTGTCCACATCATCTTGACGCCGTCCAGATTCATGGCTTCCAACTCGTCAAAATCAGGTTGCCATCCGGCCTGCTCTCTCAGATTATACTTCACCACCTCCTGACCCAGTATCTTACTCAGGCTTGAATATGTGGGGTAACCCGGATCTGGGACCAGTACCTTGTCACCAGGATTACAGAAAGCCAGGGTGACATGAAGGATACCTTCCTTGGAGCCAATCAGCGGCTGTATCTCGCTCTTGGCATCCAGGTTGACACCATACCAGCGTTTGTACCATCCTGCCATAGCCTCTTTCAGCTCCGGTGTTCCTGCTGTCGGCTGGTAGCCGTGGGCTGCAGGATTCCGGGCCTCCAGGCAGAGCGCATCAATGGTCTGTGGCGAAGGCGGCATGTCGGGACTTCCTATTGCCAGACTGATGATGTCCTCACCGGCAGCATTGCGTGCTGCTATCTCCTTCAGTTTCCTGCTGAAATAATACTCGCTCACCTGCGACAGGCGAGCCGCGGGCTGGATGGTTTGCTCAGTTATCGCTTTCATATTCTCCGAGAATCTTTAATTGTTGGGTCAAGGGCCTTATGGCATCAATACTGTGTCTGTACAGCATATAGTCTGTAAATGTCAAATCCACATAGAAAAGATATTCCCACTCATGGCCGATAATCGGCAGGGACTGAATCTTGGTCATATTAATATGGTAGAACGAGAAGATAGACAACACCTGGCTCAACTGGCCGCATTCATGGTGCACACTGAAGACTATGCTGCTCTTGTTGCTCTTTGAAGCATCGCGCAGTTTGTCGGCATTCCACGGGTCACACAACACAAGAAAGCGGGTGTAGTTATGTTTATTGTCCTCAATGGCCTCATGCAACACCTTCATCCCATAGATGGGAGCCACCTCCTTGGCGCAGATTGCCGCATGGCCGCGCAGGGAGAGACGCCTTATCCTCTCAGCCGAGCCAGCGGTGTCATCTGCCTCAACAAGCTTGCACTGAGGCATCGACTTCAGAAACTGGCGGCACTGCATAAAGGCAACCGGATGTGAGTTGATTTCTACAATATCCTTCTCATCGTCCTCCGGCAGGCACAGCAGGCTGTGCTCCACATGTATCTTCTGCTCTCCTATTATCGTCATGCCGCTGTCTCTGAGCAGCTCGTAATTATGGAGCAGGCTTCCTGCAATGGTATTCTCTATGGCACACACGCCATATACGGAATTGTCTTTCTGCATTGTCTCGAAGAGCTCCTCAAAAGTATCGCAGCAAATCATCTCCAATTCCTCATCCTTGAAGTACCTGTGAGAAGCTATATCATGGAAACTTCCCTGAATGCCCTGTATCGCTATCTTTTTCATTTGGTCTTCTATATGCCTTTTATTGAAAAGGTCCCGCTCTTATGGAGCGGGACCTTTATTTATTTTATTTCTTCTCTATACTATCACATAGCGCACCGCTTCACTTCTCAACTTAAAGCAAAGTAATAAAAGTAAAAGCTAAAAAATACGCTGCTATTCATAATGTCTGTCTCAATTTCAAGTGCAAAATTACAATAATGTCCAGAACCTGCAATGAAAAATCACTTTTTTTTCAGAATTTCTGTAATTTTGCCATCAATACAACATTATAAAACAGCAGAATTATGAAACGTTTGTTTTGCATACTCATCATCACCGTTCTCGCATGTCGGCTCCATGCCCAGCTCAGGGAAAGTGTCACTTGGTCGAAGTTGAACAGCCATACGGCAACTCTCCCCATTATCGGCCAGCTCAAGACAACACCCTCCAATGGCACAGGCAACTCATACTGGTCAATCGGGTGCGAGACATTAGACCGGGACTATAGCGACTTTGCCAGATACAGATCCTATCTTAAAGATCTTGGCGTAGGTTACGCCCGCATTCAAAGCGGCTGGGCAAAGACAGAGAAAGTCAGGGGACAATACGACTTCAAATGGCTGGATGACATTGTTGACGGATTGCTGGAGGAAGGCCTCAAACCATGGATATGCCTTTGTTACGGCAACCCCCTGTACGCCTCCGGGACTGACCTGAATGCCAGGATATTCACCGACAAGGCGACCATGACGGCTTGGTGCAAGTATGTACGTGCCACCGTCAAACGCTACAAGGGCAAGGTGACGATGTATGAAGTGTGGAATGAGCCCGACGGAGGAAAGGGCATCAATCCACCCGAGAACTACGGTGACCTCTTTGTGGAGACAGGCAAAGCCATACGTCAGGAGGACAAGACTGCTCTTATAGCAGGATTCGGCATCTGTTCTCCCGCACGGACTGAGTATGTGAAGAAAGCCATGGAGCGCATTCAGACCCATGGTGGCATACAATACTTGGATAAGGTGACCTTCCATGCCTATTGGGCAAATCCCGATGATGTCACTCCTTCCATTCTTAACCTTCGGCAGCTTCTGAGAAGCTACTCTCCACGCATTGAGCTCCTGCAAGGCGAATCAGGCTGTCCCTCACAATTGGAATTCGGCCATGCGCTCAAGAACAGGGAGTGGACCGAATACCAGCAGGTGAAATGGGATTTACGCCGCATGGCAAACGATTTCAAGCTGGGCATCCCGTCAAGCGTATTTACATTTGCCGATCTCAACTATGGCTGGATGCTTCAGTCGTTTGGCATGATCAGGATGAACCTGAGAAACGAACCCATATACAAACGACCCTCTTACCATGGAGTACAACACATGGCAAGCATCTTTACGACAGACATCACCCCCGATAACGACATCAAAATTGAGTCTCAATGCGGCAAGACCATCAACTCAGTAGGACTGCGGAAGAACGGCAAGACAATCGGCTACATGCTCTGGTTCTGCGATGATGTCCCCGACGCCAGCCTTGAGCGAGAGGAGGTATCTGTCATCATCAAAGGCGCCAACATTCACAACATAGCATACGTTGATATGGTTACAGGAAAAGTTCACGACATGTCCTCACTTGTAGTGGGGCAGTTTCCCG
>ONKB01000080.1 GCA_900318305.1 uncultured Prevotellaceae bacterium
AAAATGAGCGTCCGTTTTTAAGGCTTGAAAACACGAAAAAAGCCCGATTTTGTCCATTTCTGTACTTTAAAGTACCAAAAAGGACAAAATTTTGATAGTTCGCTAATGTGCCTCTAACCAGTTTTTTCCCCAGCCACAATCGGCAACAAGGGGAACACTAAGTTGACAGGCATTGGCCATTTCTGTCTGTACGATAGTTTGCACTTTGTCCTTTTCTTCTGGATATACACTGAAGTTAAGTTCGTCGTGTACTTGCAGAATCATTTTAGACTTGATGTTTTCTTCTTTGAAACGTTGTGCGATGCGAATCATGGCAACCTTAATGATGTCGGCAGCACTGCCTTGAATAGGAGCATTTACCGCATTCCGTTCAGCAAATTTACGGACTACTGCATTTTGGGAGTTGATGTCGGGTAAGTATCTCCGGCGGTGGAAGATGGTTTCTACATAACCCTGTTGCCGGGCTGTTTCAACAATAGTGTCGGTATAAGTCTTGATGTTTGGAAATGTCTGAAAATAGCTTTTTATCAATTCCTTGGCTTCTGTGCGGCTGATGCCTATTCTTTGGGAGAGTCCAAATGTGGTGATGCCGTAAACGATACCAAAATTGGCTGTTTTGGCTTTACGTCTTTCCTCTGAAGTAACAGATGAAATATTTTTATGGTATATCTTAGCTGCTGTTGCTGCATGGATGTCGTGACCTTCAATAAAGGCTGATTTCATTTGTTCATCATTGCTCAAGTGGGCAAGGATGCGCAGTTCAATCTGGGAATAGTCGGCAGAAAAGAACAAACATCCTTCCTCTGGAATGAATGCTTTACGGATTTCCTTACCGTCTTCACCTCTTACCGGTATATTCTGGAGATTGGGGTCACTCGAACTTAGGCGTCCTGTGGCAGTGATGGCCTGATTAAACGAGGTATGTATATGGTGAGTTTGTGGATTGACCAGGGTAGGGAGTGCATCAACATATGTGCTGAGTAATTTTTTCATGGCCCTGTAGTTAAGTATGGGCTCAATAATTGGACTTTTATAACGCAAGGCCTCTAATGTAGCTTCAGACGTTTCGTATTGTCCTGTCTTTGTCTTTTTGGCTTTGTTGTCGAGTTGCATCACGTCAAACAGTATTTCTCCGACCTGACGAGGAGAAGAGATATTAAACTCCTGTCCGCTAATGTCGTGGACTTGTTTCTCATATTCCTTAAGGCGTTCTTTAAACAGAACAGATATATCGCTCAATACTTTTTTGTCTATAACGACCCCATTCTTTTCCATATCTGCCAATACAGGCATGAGTGGCATCTCAATATCTTCAAATAAGTGGTATTCATTGTTCTTGTTGAGTTCTATTTCCATAAACGGTTTAAGCCTCATACAGAAATCAGTCCTTTGGGAAGTGTAGTCGGCACATATTTTTTGAGGAAGCAAACCCATATTCCATGTGGTTTTCTCTTTGCCGGTGAAATAGGATTCTATGTTTATGACATCTGTATGCAGGTATGTGTCAGCCAATGAAGCCAACAAGTGCTTTTGCTCGGGTTGAATCACATAGTGAGCCAACATGACATCAAAAAGTTTGCCTCTTAATTCTATATTGTAGTTTTTTAAAACAAGGACAGAATATTTCAAGTTGAAGCCAATTTTGGATATTGAGTCATCAGACAATACGTTCTTTACCTGGATGAGAATATCTTCTTTGTCATTTTGGTTTTCGTCCAAGGGAATGAAAGAGGCCTCGCCTTCCTGGGTTGAAAAAGAAAAACCGATTATTTTAGCATCAACAGCAACAGTAGAAGTGGTTGCCAGTGTAAAAGAAAGATTTTTTTCGACATAAATTTTTTTAAATAATTCAGCTCTTTTGTCCTTATTATCAGCTATTTGATAATTAGATTGTAGGGTTTTTGGGCTGCTGAGAATCGATTTTTTTGAATCAACCGTGGAATTGTCCATGAAATTTCCAAACAGATCGAGTTGAACAGGACCTTTTGGGGCAGATGGCTCATCAGTTTCACAAATTTTTTTGAGAAGGGAACGAAATTCTAACTCCTCAAAGATTTTTTTAAGCTCAACTTTATTGATGCTTTTTATTCGCAGATATTCTTCTTTGAAATCAATAGGGACATCAGTTTTTATAGTTACCAGAAATTTTGAGAAAAGGACTTGCTCTTTATTCTCTTTCAAGTTATCCTGAAGTTTGCCTTTAATTTCATCGAGATGATCATAGATTTGTTCGATAGAACCATATTTATTGATAAGTGAAACGGCTGTTTTTTGACCCACATTCGGACATCCTGGTACATTGTCGGAACTATCGCCCATTAAACCAAGCATATCAATGACATAAGATGGATTTGGCAAATCGTATTTTTGAGAAACTTCGGTAGGACCGAGAATTTCTGCCTCGTTTTTACCATGAGAAGGTCGGATAATCTTGATGTTATCAGTTACGAGTTGACAATAATCTTTGTCAGGAGTGACCATATATGTTTCAAACCCTTTTTCTTTGGCTTTATAGGCTAAAGTGCCGATGATATCGTCGGCTTCATATCCTGCCTCTTCAAATATGGTGATATTAAATGCTTTTATTATTTCCTTAATGACAGGAACGGATTCTTCGATTCCTTCAGGGGTTTTATCACGTTGTGCCTTGTATGCAGGATAGGCATCATGCCGGAAAGTAGGACCTTTCGGATCAAAGGCAATACCGATGTGTGTGGGTTGTTCTTTGTCAAGAATTTCCTTGAGCGTGTTGACAAAACCAAAGATGGTAGAAGTATTGAAACCTTTGGAATTTATCCTTGGAGAACGCATTAAAGCATAGAATGCGCGGTAAATGAGTGCATAAGCATCTAATAAAACTAATTTATTCATTGTATGATTTATACTTTGTTCTGTAAAATTAAGGAATTTATACGAAGTGAAAAATGATATTTTCGTAAATTTGCAATATAAAAGCAGTAAGGTGGATTCTTTATCAAAAATCAAAGAACCTATAAAGCAGGACTTGATATGTTTTAATAAAATTTTTAATGAAACATTAAACAGTTCCAATCCGTATTTGTCACAGATCATTTCCTCTATTGGAAAGAACGGAAAGCAGGTACGACCGATATTGCTTTTGCTTGTTGCCAAGGAGTTTGGCGACATAACAAAGTCTACATATCTTTCTGCTACTACTTTAGAAATACTGCATACGGCAAGTTTAATTCATGACGATGTCGTCGATGAAAGCAATGAGCGCCGAGGCAGAAAATCGCTTAATTCCTTGTATGGAAATAAAACGGCTGTATTAGCAGGAGATTATATTCTGTCTTCTGCGTTGTTGAGTGCCTGTAAGACGAATTTAGATATAGTAACACGAATAGCCGATTTGGGAAGGTTGCTCTCTGAGGGAGAGATAGTACAGTTAAAGAATACTTCAGATGAGAGTTTTTCAGAAGAAACTTATTTTGAGGCCATAAGTTTAAAGACAGCATCCCTTTTTTCAATGTGTTGTGAATTAGGGGCTATGTCGGTTAATGCGCCGAAAGACACCGTATTAAAAATGCGCCAATTTGGCGAATGGATAGGAATTTGCTTCCAAATCAGAGATGACATATTTGATTATTTTGACGACAATATAGGAAAACCAACAGGCAACGATATCGCTGAGGGAAAACTCACTTTGCCGTTATTGTTTGCATTGTCCCATTATCCAGACGCCAGGATGACAGAGCTTGCCCTAAAGGCAAAACAATCAAATATAACCAAAGAAGAGATTGTTGATCTTGTTGATTACGCCAAGAATAAGGGAGGAATGGAGTATGCTCAGCAAAAAATGCTGGAATTTGCCCAAAAAGCAAAATCATTGTTAATTGAGTTCAAGCATCAGGATATTCAGCAGGCTTTATTGGAATATATCGATTTTGTAACGAACAGAAAATCATAATTAGCAATAATAGAAGGAGCCTCCGATAGAAATAATACTTCTTTCGGAGGCCTCTTCTTTTAGTATGTGATTGTTATTTGTCAGCAAACAATTGTCCCTTCGGTGTCATTGACCCACCAAAATCACATCGGATTTGTTGCCCAAGGTAAATGCGTCTGTTATCGGGTTGTTACTCGGTCAAAAGCGATTAGAATACTTTGACGTCTTTGCCGGTTAAATCAGAGAGGATATTGTTTGCCAGGCTGCTTGCGCCGATACGGAAGAATTCTGTGTAGAGCCACTCTTTACCTAAAACTTCTTTTATAATGGTATAATAGGTAATAGCTTCATCAACAGTTCTGACACCGCCTGCGACCTTGATACCTACTTTCTGTCCAGTCTTCTCATAATACTCTTTGATAGCCTGACACATTACGTAGACAGATTCAGGCGTAGCGCTGACATCAATTTTGCCTGTTGATGTTTTGACAAAGTCAGCACCACTGTACATGGAAATAAGAGCAGCCTTTTTGATGTTCTCAGCTGTTTTGAGGGCACCTGTTTCAAGTATGACTTTCAGATTGCTTTCCTCGCCGACAATAGCCTTTATCTCATTAATCTCATCAAAACATTGTTCATAGTCACCCATCAGGAAGAAACCAACAGGAAGTACGATATCTATTTCTGTTGCTCCGTCCTTTAGTGCAAGGCTTGTCTCAATGGTTTTAACTTCAGGAAATGTCTGTGAAGAAGGGAATCCGCCACTTACACATGTTATAGCCACTCCGTCAGCTTCAAGGGACTGACTGACAACTTTTGCGAATCTTGGATAAACGCAAATGGCGGCAGGGTGGGGGAAGTCAGGGTTTTTGTCGGTAAAATCGTTTATTTTTTCTGTGAGTTTTAATACGCTGTCTTCACTATCAGTAACGGTAAGTGTAGTTATTTCAATCGTACTGAAAAGGAAGCGTTTTATGTCGGAAGAATTATTTTCTTCTTTCTTTTCAAGGATTTTTTTTACCTCTAGACTGACTTGTTCGTCTTTTAACTGACAGTCATACAAACTAAGCGCTTGTTCATATTTGCTTTTTAATGTTTCCATATAATTATAGTTTAGAATTATTTTTGTGTCTTATGGCGTCTCTTTTTGTTTTCTTTGTGATGGATTGTAAAAATGCGGTTGTTAAATCGACATTGGTTTGGTTGGCAATGCAAAGAAGCACCCAAAAAACATCAGCAAGTTCTTCTGAGAGATTATCCTTTTCATTGGCTTTGAATGACTGGTCACCATATTTCCTGGCGATGATCCGGGCTAATTCTCCTACTTCTTCTGTGAGACAAGCCATATTGGTTAATTCGCTGAAGTATCTTACACCATATTGATGAATCCAGTCATCAACCATTTTCTGAGCTTGTTGGATGCTGATAGTCTCCATGTTAATAAGTTGTTGTGCAAATATACTCAAATTTGCCAATATATTTTGGCTTACTATTAAATATCTGTGTTTGCTTAGAGATTGTAATAAAGAAATAATCAGGGTTTTGCAGGTGATCCGATACGTTTATTCTTTTATTTTACTATCCAAAAAGATAGTCACCGGACCGTCATTAAGGAGTTCTACTTTCATGTCTGCCCCAAATTCTCCTGAGCCAAATTTGCCTGGGCATTCTTTTTCCATGACTTGACAAAACTTGTTGTATAAAGGAACGGAAATATCATGTCCTGCCGCACGGATGTATGAAGGACGGTTGCCCTTCTTGCATGATGCATAGAGCGTAAATTGACTGACAACCAAAATGCCTGCACAAATATCTAATGCGGAGATATTCATAACATTGTTCTCATCTTCAAATATCCGCATATTTAAGATCTTTTTAACCAGCCAGTTAATATCTTCATCTGTGTCAGTGGCTTCAATGCCGAGAAGCAACAGGAGTCCTTTGCCGATACAAGATTTGACATTCCCATCGATTGAAACGCTGGCGTGACCAACACGTTGTAAAACAATTCTCATGTTATTTATTGATTTATAGTATGTAAAGCGTTGAATATGTTTATCCCCCTTTTATTGCCTAACACTTTTTGTATCTGTTCCAAAGAAGCTTCCTTTATGCGTTTTATGCTCCTAAACTCTTTGATTAACAGAGACTTGGTAACTTTTCCAACGCCAGTAATTTCATCTAATTCTGATGCAATTTGTCGTTTACTTCGCTTCTCCCGGTGGAATGTGATGGCAAAGCGGTGTACTTCATCTTGCATCTTTGTCAGCAAGCGGAATAATTCGCTGTTGGTTTTGATGCCAATTGTTTGGGGAGGAAATCCAAAGAGGAGTTCATTGGTCCTGTGCTTGTCGTTTTTAGCTAAACCGGCAATAGGAATATCAAGATGCAATTCGTTTGAAATGACTTCTCTGACACAATTCATCTGTCCTATGCCACCATCAGTGATGATAAGGTCGGGTAGAGGAAGCTGATCCTTAATGGCTCTGCTGTACCGTCTTCTAACCACTTCTTTCATTGAGGCATAGTCGTCGGGGCCGACAACACTGTTTATGTTGTATTTCCGGTATTCGCTTTTGGCTGGTTTGAGTTTTCTGAACACAACACATCCGGCAACAGCATCAGTGCCTGAAATATTTGAATTATCAAACAATTCGATTTGCACAGGTAATGTTGGCAAGTGTAAATATTGTTTTATCTCAGTCATCAGCCGAATGGTTTTTTGCTCAGGATTTGAACTTTCTGCCTGTTTCATTCTGTCAAATTTATATTGTTTGACATTGAGTCCAGATAGGTCAAGCAGCTTCTTTTTGTCTCCACGCTGAGGTATGGTAAAGGTCAGTGTTTCGTCTGGATAATCTATCTTAAAGGGGAGAACTATTTCTTTTGATTTGCTTTTGAACCGTTCTCTCATTTCGACAATACCCATGATGAGTAACTCTTCGGGGGTTTCCTCCATTTTCTTTTTGTATTCAAAAGTGAAAGCTTGTACAATGCTGCCTTGTATGATGTGAAGATAGTTTATATATGCGTTGTTCTCATCAGTTTCAATATTAAAGACATCAATGTTGGTGTTGCTTGCGTGAACGATTTCACTCTTTGCCTGAAAACACTTGAGTTGCTCATATTTGTTTTTTATGGCTTGTGCCTCTTCAAATCGCATTCCTTGAGCCAAAAGTGTCATATCCGTGCGCATATCTTTAAGGATTTGGCCGATATTGCCCTTCAGGAGTTCCCTGCAGTCATGGATGTCTTTCAGATAACTCTCTTTGCTTTGCTCACCTATACAGACACCCTTGCATTTATGCATGTGGTAGTTCAGACATACTTTGTATTTGCCATTATCGATGTCTTTTTCTTTCAGAGGCAATCGGCATGGACGAGGCTGATAGAGTTTTTTTATCAAATCCAGCAATGCATACATTGTTTTTTCGTGGCTGTAAGGCCCATAATAATCGCCCCCCTTGAGATCAATGGTTCTTGTCTTAATGATTCTGGGATATTCCTCCTTTGTTATGCAGATAGATGGATATGTTTTGTCATCTTTTAGTAGGATGTTATACTTTGGTTTGTATTTTTTGATAAGGTTATTCTCCAGCAGTAACGCATCAGTTTCTGTTTCTACGACAATATATTTTATGTCTCTGATTTTGCTGACGAGCATGGCGGTCTTCCTGTTTTGATCTTTGTTGAAGTATGAACTGACGCGCCGTTTAAGGTTTTTCGCCTTTCCAACATAAATAACGGTCTTACTGTCGTCAAGATACTGGTAACTCCCAGGTCTTTCTGGAAGGATTTGAATGATGTTTTTTAAGTAGTCTTTTACTTTTTGCATTTCTTCTTTAGCCATTATCCCGAGAAATTTTAAGACCTTTTTGAAAGAATGATTTTTGATTTGTGACGGAATTGTTCCACGAGGAACATTGTTATCTGTGCATCAAAACAAGAAGAACATTAATATCACTTGGCGATACTCCGGGTATGCGTCCTGCTTCTGCGAGCGTTTCTGGATTTATGGAAGAAAGTTTTTGCCGTGCTTCTGTTGAAAGCTGAACGAGTTCATCGTAATTAAAGTGACCTTTAATTTTGATTGCCTCAAGCCGGTGCATCTTTTCGGCAAACTGTTTTTCTCTCTCAATATAACCGTGATATTTTAATTCTATTTCTGTAGATTCTATTGTTTCTTGAGACATCAACTGTAAGATGTCGTTGAGTTCGGGGATAATTGTGCCCAAGTCATTAAAATGTAATTCAGGCCGGACAAGAAGAGAACTCAATTTTACGGTGTGCTGCAATGGTGTTGTTTTAAGGGATTCCGCAGAGGAGTTAAAAGTTGCCAGATTAACAGAGAAATCGTTACAGAAATGTATAAGGTTTTTTATGGACTTTTGTTTTGTCTTAAATAATGCTGCCTTGTCCGCATCGATCATACCAAATTCTATACCGTAAGGAGTTAATCTGGTATCGGCGTTATCTTGCCTTAATAGTATTCTGTATTCTGCACGTGATGTAAACATGCGATACGGCTCATCTACTCCTTTTGTAGTCAAATCGTCTATAAGTACCCCGATATAGGATTCATCACGTTTCATGACGAATGCAGCTTCTTCCCTGATTTTCCTGGCGGCATTAATGCCTGCAACAAGTCCTTGTCCCGCTGCTTCCTCATATCCTGTTGTGCCGTTGATCTGACCGGCAAGAAATAATCCTTCTATCACTTTTGATTCTAACGAGTGAAGAAGCTGGGTAGGATCAAAGTAGTCGTATTCAATGGCATACCCCGGACGATAAATAACAATATTTCTAAATGCTGGAATTTGGCGCAAGCCATTCAACTGTATCTCTAAGGGCATACTTGACGAAAAGCCGTTTAAATAATATTCTTGTGTATTTGTTCCCTCTGGTTCAATGAAGAGAGGGTGTTGGTCCTTGTCAGGAAAAGTATGCAGCTTTGTTTCTATGCTTGGACAGTAACGAGGGCCGGTGCTTTGTATTTCGCCATTGTAGAGTGGAGAGTCTTTCATGCCACTTTTGAGAACTTGGTGTACATGTTCGTTTGTGTTGCCAATCCAGCAAGATAATTGTGGCAGTTTCCTGCCTTCTGTAAAATATGAAAAGCGATGAAAACCGGTATCGCCTTTTTGTTCTTCAAGCAAACTGAAATCAATGCTTCGCCCGTCAATACGAACGGGTGTACCCGTTTTAAGTCTTCCGGAACGGATGCCATGCTTGCTTATGGACTCTGAGAAATGCAAGCATGCAGGTTCAGATATTCTTCCTCCAGGAATATGGTTATGCCCCACATGGAGTAACCCGTTAAGAAATGTGCCTGCTGTGACGATGACTATGGGAGCAGAAAGGGTGACGTTCCATATAGTACGAACACCTGTCACTTTATTGTCTTCAACCAGTAACTCATCTGCCATGTCTTGCCAGAGATAAAGGTTGGGGGTGTTCTCTAGTATTTCTCTCCACTTAGCACTGTATTTCATTCTGTCACACTGCGCCCTGGGACTCCACATGGCGGGACCTTTTGATAAATTCAGCATGCGAAACTGTATGGCAGTTTCATCTGTAACGAAGCCCATCATGCCCCCAAGAGCATCTATTTCTCTGACAATCTGACCTTTAGCTATTCCACCAATAGCGGGATTACAACTCATCTGGGCAATTTTTTCCATATCCATGGTAATGAGGCATGTCTTAACCCCCATTTTTGCCGCTGCATGTGCTGCCTCGCAACCAGCGTGCCCGGCTCCGACAACAAGAACATCAAACAAAAAAGCAGAATCCTTCATATTGTTATTTATGTTACAAAGGTACACCAAAAATGTATCACCTGCAAAAGCCTGTGTTTAGATTTACACAAAAACCCTCACTTCAGGAGTCTCACCCCGCCCCTCTCAGAGCCTCTCCTCAAGGGATGGAAACATTAAGTTACTTTAAGTCAATGATATAATAACCTCCATCTCCTTCAGGAGAGGGGAAGGGGGTGAGGCTTCTTTTTAGCCCCCAAAATACCGGGGTTAGACGTTTTTCCATATATGAGCTGCACGATGCTTCCCGATAATGCATTTTGTTGTGTAATCCATTCTTTTAATTATTTTGTGTATCTTTGTAAAGAGAAAATGTTTAACTACCAAATAGTTCTGTTATGAAAAAGTATTTGTTGATAGTAGCTTGCACATTATTTATGTGTGGAGCAGTTGTCTCTTGTGGAAGCAAGGAAGCAAATAAAGAACAACCTACTAATGCAACCGAAGCTGTTGTTGATGAAGAAACTCCCGAGACTCGTGCTGCCTTGGCAGAGGCGGAGGCCTTGCTAAACGAGATAAAAGCGGTTGTCAAAAAAGCAGAGGCAAAAGAGCTTTCTCAGAAAGAAGCTTTAGAGGCTTTGTTCCAGCTGGCCGCTAAGGATGCTGAATGGGACAAAAAGTATAAGAGTCTGAAAGAGGCAGACTATACTCCTACCCAGTGGAAACATTTACAAGAAATGAAAGAGGAAGTGAAAAACCTGTTAAAGTAAAATCAATCGTTTTGGCGAGGGAAATAAGTTTTTACAGTAAAAAGAAATGAAAAAGATCAAATACATTATGGCCGGTGTGGCATTGTTGCTTTGTGCCATTGTTTATGCCCAAGGTCTTCCTTCCTGGGTGAGTGCAAATACCCGTACGGAAATTCAGCGTGCCCAGCAACAACAACGAATGCAACAGCAGCAACGTGTACAGCAACAGTACAGACCCATGGTTCCCAGTACGACGACTCAAGCGCTGATAAATTCATATAGGACAAGACCTCATATTCCGTCGGCAGCTAACCCCAATTACAGTATAAATAATAGTAGCGTCGGTGGTGTGACTTATAATTTTGCAGGTGCAACAGATACTCGTGGTGTAAGCAGTAGCAGTGTACAGTCGCGTCCGCAACAAAACACACAACAACGTCAACGTACAGCAGTCAGATGTACCAATTGTAATGGTACCGGTGTATGTCCTCACTGTGGAGGACGGGGATACCGTCAGGTGGGTGTCAGTACCAATTATATTAAATGCCATTGCGGCAATGGAAGGTGCACTGTTTGTGGCGGTACGGGGGTAAGCGGTTATGTTTATCGGTAAATGGTCATTGGCATAACAACGACTTGCAAGGTGAACCCTGAAATTCTGTTTTTCAGGGTTCACTTCTTTAGGAACTTATTTGGAGTTATTGTCAAAAACAGCCCTTTTAGTATTAATAAAGGCATTTGTTTCGTTTTAAAGAAAATAAGTTGTAAAATACATCTAAAAATACTAAATAAATTGGTATTTTTGCAACTTAGTAGAGCCTGCAGATGCTTTGCGTGCATTCTCAGGTGACTTTGAGTGATTATATAATCAAATTTTTAAATTCAATAATTAAATTTTATGTGGTTAATCAATTCATCAATTGGTAAGAAGGTGATCATGTCTATCACAGGTTTGGCATTGGTTCTCTTTCTTACGTTTCATGCATGTATGAATGTTGTTGCCCTTATTTCAGGTGATGCCTACAATCTCATTTGTGAGTTTTTAGGTGCAAACTGGTATGCTCTTGTTGGAACAGCCGCATTGGCTGGTTTGGCAGTGCTGCATATTTTGTATGCTTTTTTCCTGACATTTGAGAACCGTAAGGCTCGTGGTAACAACCGTTATGCAGTTACAGCAAAACCAGACAAAGTGGAATGGGCTTCTCAAAACATGTTGGTTTTGGGCATCATTATTGTCTGTGGTTTATTCTTACATTTTTACCATTTCTGGTTCAACATGATGTTTGCAGAGTTGTCTGGAATGGAGGTTCCTTTCAGTCCGTCGGATGGTTATGCTTATATTCAGCGGACATTCAGCTGTCCGATAACAGCCATTATTTACCTTGTTTGGTTGGCAGCATTGTGGTTCCATCTAAGTCATGGTTTCTGGAGTGCCATCCAAACTATCGGCGTAAACGGGAAAGTATGGTTTGACCGCTGGAGAATCATCGGTATCATTTGGGTTTCAGTAGTTATTGCAATGTTTGTTGCAGTTGTTTTGGCATTTGCCTTGTGCCCAAGTTGCGCAGGCACATGCTGTTAATGTTAATGAAATAAAGTATATAAACATGGCAAATATCAATTCAAGAATACCAGAAGGTCCGGTAGCAGAGAAATGGACCAATTATAAGGCTCACCAAAGACTGGTGAACCCGAAGAATAAGTTAAAACTCGATGTCATTGTTGTGGGAACAGGTCTGGCAGGTGCCAGTGCAGCATCATCACTTGGTGAAATGGGCTTCAACGTGCTGAATTTCTGTATTCAGGATTCTCCACGTCGTGCTCACTCCATTGCTGCACAGGGAGGTATAAATGCCGCCAAGAATTATCAGAATGACGGTGACTCTGTTTACCGTTTATTCTATGACACAGTCAAAGGTGGTGACTATCGTGCTCGTGAGGCCAACGTTTACCGTTTGGCAGAGGTCAGCAACAACATTATAGACCAGTGTGTTGCACAAGGTGTACCTTTTGCCCGTGAATATGGTGGCATGCTGGCAAACCGTTCATTCGGTGGAGCTCAAGTAAGCCGTACTTTCTATGCCAAGGGTCAGACAGGTCAGCAGCTTTTGCTGGGTGCCTATAGTTCTCTATCCCGTCAGGTGCATATGGGTAAGGTGAAGCTCTATACCCGTTATGAGATGGAGGATGTTGTCGTTGTTGACGGTCGTGCTCGCGGTATCATTGCCAAGAATCTGGTAACAGGTGAGCTGGAGCGTTTCACGGCAAATGCAGTTGTTATCGCTACAGGTGGTTATGGTAACACATACTTCCTTTCTACTAATGCTATGGGTTGCAACTGCTCAGCTGCCATCCAATGCTTCCGTAAGGGTGCTATGTTTGCCAATCCTTCTTATGTGCAGATTCATCCTACATGTATCCCCGTCCATGGTGACAAGCAGTCCAAGCTGACATTGATGTCAGAATCCCTGCGTAATGATGGCCGTATCTGGGTACCCAAGAAACTGGAGGATGCCAAGAAGCTGCAAGCAGGTGAGATTCAGGGCAGTGATATTCCGGAGGAAGACCGTGATTACTATCTGGAGCGCCGTTACCCGGCATTTGGAAACTTGGTTCCTCGTGACGTTGCTTCCCGTGCCGCTAAAGAGCGTTGTGACAAGGGCTTCGGTGTAAACAATACAGGTTTGGCCGTGTTCCTTGATTTCTCTGAATCTATAGAGCGTCTTGGAATCGATGAGATTCGTGCTCGCTACGGCAACCTCTTTGATATGTATGAGGAAATTACCGATGTCAATCCAGGTGAGTTTGCAAAAGAACTAAATGGTGTCAAGTACTATCACCCCATGATGATATTCCCTGCCATTCACTATACAATGGGTGGTATATGGGTAGATTATGAGCTGCAGACATCAATACCAGGCTTATTCGCTATTGGTGAATGTAATTTCTCTGACCATGGTGCCAACCGTCTTGGTGCATCTGCTTTGATGCAGGGCTTGGCTGATGGTTATTTCGTATTGCCTTATACTATTCAGAATTATTTGGCAGACCAGTCTATCTGGCCCCGCCTGTCAACCGATCTGCCTGAATTTGCCGAGGCCGAGAAGGGAGTAGAGGAGGAAATAGATCGTCTCATGAATATCAAGGGAAAACGTTCTGTTGACTCTATTCATAAGGAACTGGGCCATATCATGTGGGAACATGTTGGTATGGGTCGTACCAAGGAAGGTCTGGAAGAAGGTTTGAAACTGCTTAAAGAACTTCGTGAAGAGTTTAATACCAACGTCTTCATTCCTGGAACAAAAGAAGGACTTAATGTAGAACTGGATAAAGCCATCCATCTCCGCGACTTTATTCTTATGGGAGAACTGATAGCCTATGATGCCCTCCATCGTGAGGAATCCTGTGGCGGTCATTTCCGTGAAGAACACCAGACAGAAGAAGGAGAGGCTAAGCGTGATGATGAGAAATTCTTCTATGTAGGCTGTTGGGAATATCAGGGTAATGATGAAACAGCCCCGGTTCTCTACAAAGAGCCTCTTGAATATGAAATCATAAAGGTACAAACCCGTAACTATAAGAACTAATCATGGAAAAGATCATAAGTTTCACTGTAAAATATTGGAAGCAGAATGGTCCTAAAGATAAAGGCCATTTTGAAGAGAAGGAAATGAAGAATATCCCTGGTGATACATCTTTCCTTGAAATGCTCGATATCCTCAATGAAGAGTTGATAGAAGAGGGCAAGGAGCCTTTTGTTTTTGATCATGACTGTCGTGAGGGTATATGTGGTATGTGTTCTTTGTATATTAACGGAACACCTCACGGAAAGACGGAACGTGGCGCTACGACATGTCAGTTGTATATGCGTAAGTTCAATGATGGTGACGTAATTACTATTGAGCCCTGGCGTTCTGCCGCATTCCCGGTAATAAAGGATTGTATGGTTGACCGTTCAGCTTTTGACAAGATTATTCAGGCTGGCGGTTATACTTCTATCCGTGCAGGTCAGGCTCAGGATGCGAATGCCATATTGATTCCTAAGCAGAATGCTGATGAGGCAATGGATTGTGCCACATGTATTGGCTGTGGCGCTTGTGTTGCTGCATGTAAGAATGGTTCTGCCATGTTGTTTGTTTCTTCAAAGGTCAGCCAGTTGGCTCTCTTGCCGCAAGGTCGTGTTGAGGCCGCAAAACGTGCAAGGGCTATGGTGGCCAAGATGGATGAACTGGGTTTTGGCAATTGTACCAACACCCGTGCATGTGAGGCAGTTTGCCCCAAGAACGAGTCAATTGCCAATATTGCCCGTTTGAACCGGGAGTTCATCTGTGCGAAACTGTCAGAATAAGTAATTGTTCTACTATAAAGGAAGGGCTCCATGGGGAGCCCTTTTTTGTCTTTTTCTTTCTGGTATCAGGCATTAAAAAGATGTTATAAATGTTTGTACTATCTTGAAAAACGAGTAATTTTGTATAAATAAAATATAGAGCTGGGTATTATGCAAATAAAATTTATCAAAAGCACTGTTTATGATGCTGTGGATGTTCCTTCAGTACTTGATAACGCCAAGGTGGAATTTACCCCGATTGGTAATGTCAATTGGCCAGAGGATTATCCCTATTGTCCTGATGCCCAATTTCGGATGGCATATAATAACTTATCCATATTTCTACATTATAAGATAACCGAAGACACTGTCCGCGCTATATACGACAAGGACAATGGCAATGTTTGGACAGACAGCTGTGTGGAATTCTTCTGTATGCCCGGTGATGATGGCTTATATTACAACTTTGAGTGTAATTGTATTGGAACTCTCCTCATAGGGGTCGGTACGGGACGTGACGACAGGGAGCGTGCTGGCAGCGAGACGTTGGGTTGCGTTCAGCGTTGGGCTTCTTTAGGTCGCCGTGCATTTGAAGAGACTGAAGGTCCCAAGACTTGGGAGGTGGCATTAATAATACCTTTTGCCGCTTTTTTCAAACACCGCATCCGTTCTATGGCTGGCATGCAAGTAAAAGCCAACTTCTATAAGTGTGGCGACGGGTTGAGAAAGCCCCATTTCCTGTCATGGAATCCTATTAAATTGGGGAAACCTAATTTCCATTGTCCCGAATTCTTTGGCGATGTCAGTTTTGGTTCTGAGTAAGAAATTTAATCCTATAGACTTGTCTTTTGTCATAGATACCGACTTATTGTATCTTGATGTCAAGGAAGCCGACGAAAAATATTTTTTCTGTAAAGGCCATAAGGGCAGGCTTACTATCTATGTTCCTTGTGGAACACGGTTTGATGCCGCCGATTTCCAGCCGTGGTTTCGGACCGTTGTGCGCGAGGCCTTGCGGCGTGAGGCAAAACTCATTTTTCCTGAACGGCTGCAGATGTGGTCAGTGCGAACTGGATTGAAATATAGCCGTCTTGCCATCAAGAGCACTTCCAGCAAGTGGGGGAGTTATTCCAGTTTGGGGAACGTCAATCTTTCGCTGTCCCTCTTGCTACTGCCATCCCAATATGTGGATTACACCATGTGTCATGAACTTTGTCATAGCAGAGAGATGAATCACGGAAAGCGTTTTTGGTCCTTGCTGGATAGTTGTATAGGAGGAAGTGCCCGACAACTGGGTCGCGAGATGAATAAAATGGTGCGTAATTGGTATGAAAGTGCTGATCCGCGCTATCTTTTGGTTTCAAACAAATAATATTCAGCAATAGAGATCTTTGTATCAGTCATTTTTGTCTGGAATAATTAATAACTTTGCAAAGTCATAGGACATCAAAGTAATGAAAGAACTAATTATATGTCTGGGTTTTCTGTTAAGTTTAAATGCTTATGCGGATAATATAAAGGACACTTTGGCCCACAACTCCAAGATGAATGTGGAGTTGCGGCATTATCTTGGTAAATGGAAGAAAGTCCATGCAAATAGCAAGTCTCTTTCATCTTCTAACAGAGAGGGGAAAGAAATCCATTTGGCGTTTTATTGTACAGATATGGCTGCCGTTAAGTGTTCTTTGGAGGCTATGTGTATCATTCCGAAAGTTATTTCTCCCAGCATATTGACAGCTTATGTTCCTGCAGACAAAATAGAGTGCCTGACGGAGATACCAGCCATAAAACGCATTGTCGGGAAGCGTAGCATGAAACTTTCCATGGAAAATGTACGTCATTCAGCCAATATAACGAAAGTCCATGACGGTGTGGACCTGGAAACACCCTATACGGGAAAAGGGGTAATTGTGGGGGTGATAGATGCAGGAATAGAGTTTGACCATATTGCTTTCCGTGAATCCAAGGATTCCACCCGTATAGTGGCAGCATGGGGAATGTTGTCAAAACACTCCCAACCCATATATGGCTCTGCAAATATAATAGCTGCAAAAACAGACGGTATAGATGAGTGCCATGGCACTCATGTAATGGGTATTGCTGCGGGAGGCAAGACGATGAGCGGTTCCAACAGTTATGGTGTGGCTCCCGGTGCAGAGATTGTGGCTATTGGATCGGAGGAGCTTTCCGATGCGGATATTTTTAACGGGATGGACCTTATCCGTGATATTGCGGAAACAGAAGATAAACCTTGGGTAGTTAATTGCAGCTGGGGTTTAATCAATCATTCTCATGACGGGTATGAGGATTTTACCCTTGCTTTAAGTGAGTATGCCCAAAACAAAGGTCATATTGTTGCGGCTTCAGGCAATGAAAGCGATCAGTATTTACATGCAATGCATGAGTTCTCATCTGATGACGAAAAAATATACGTGCTAATAAACCACAGGCAAAATGATGATTTTTATATCAATTTTGTCTCAGAAGATACAATGGATTATAAAATAGAGCCATACATATATAACACCAGAACAAAAGAAATGACACAAGTTAGTTCTATAAAATGGGATGCTTCTGGCAGTATGTTTTATGAATGGCGTAATGAATACACTAACCGTTATGAAAAAGTGGCGGAAGTCATTGTCTCAGGAGAATATGATGAGGGATTGCTGGATGACTATAATTCATCATCCTGGCGTATAGCTTATGGCATCACTGGCCATAGAGGTCAGATCATACATAGCTGGGTGGACGATTATTCTTCGTTTGCTTTTGTTTCCAGTCCCCAGTTTATTCAGCCAGATACAAGATATTCCATCAATTCACCGGCCATTGGCAAGGATATAATATGTGTGGGAGCTTATGTTTCTTCTCCTTCGTATCAGTCTTATCAGAGCCAGACGATAAGTTGGACAAGTGATAAAATAGGAGATTTATGTGGGTTCTCTTCTGTCGGGCCTTCTTTGGATAATTTGCAAAAGCCCGATATATGTGCTCCGGGAGCAGTGGTTTCGTCTGCTTTTAATGGTCGGGCTAAGAGTTTCCATTTGAACAGCGAGGTTACGGAAATCCGTTCTTTTGAGGGCGAAAAATACTATTATGGTGCCATGATGGGAACATCTATGGCTGCACCTGTTGTTACAGGAACCCTCGCCTTATGGCTGGAAGCCAATCCCGACCTGACACAGGCTCAGATATTGGAGATTTTCAGGAAAACTTCAATGCCTTTTGATAACCAGGTCTTCGGTGAGTGGGATGACCGTTATGGTTACGGCAAGATACAGGCATACGAGGGCCTCAAGGAGGCGTTGAGGATGTCCACAGGCATTACCCCCATTCGCAATAGCGAAACCCCGGTAACTATTCTGAAGAATCATGACAAATGGCGCATCCTGTTTAATAACGGAGAATCTTATGCCCGCATCGTTGTCTATACTTCTGACGGTCGCCAGGTATATACCAAGACGCTTAGCCATCTGGAACGTGGGCAGGAAGAGCAAGTCTCGTTTGCCTTTCTGCCAAAGGGAATGTATATTGTAAGCATACAGACCAGAAACAGCTCTGTTGCCTATAAGATGGCGATATAATGAGGGACCAATGAGCCTACTGGGACAGACAAGTAACTAAGCCTTCTAAGCCTGGCCTATTTCCTATGGGACCCAGTGGGCTTAGTGGGCCTATTCGGCCCATCAATCCCTAAATGGCTGCTTCTGTCGCAATTGGTATATAAATGCTAGTCTCAAAAAGAGTCGTCGCCCATTTCCTTTATGGCGTTGTTCATTTCCTCCTGGAATGCATTGCCGTTATTGCTGCCGCTGTTACGGCGCGGGCGCTGCATGTTGTTACCGCCCGAAGGCGTGCCGCGGTTCCAACTGCCTCTTGAGAATCCACTTCTCATGGATATGGGGGCAGAGGTGCTGATGCGTTTCCATATTTCCTGGAATGTCTCTTTTCCGTCAACAGAGGTGTACGCAATGACAAGCCACTTGCTTCCCTGTACTTCAACTGTAATTTTTTTGTCATACTTCTTGGCGGCAACCGTGTCGCTGCAAGCGGTAATCTCACGCCTGAAGGTAGAGTCGTTGAGTTGCATGTAAAAACCATTCTCTGTTACAATACTGCCTTCTGCGGAGGTGTTAACGGTAATGTCCTGATACATGCCGTTAGATCCAACCATCTTGAGACAGGGAGTAAGTTGCATGCGCACCTGTCCTCCTTCCTCTTTTACATTGCATGCCTGCCAAACACCCTCTAAGGGTGAACTCCTGAACCCCATCATGCCAGGTCTGCCCTGACGACTTGGTGATGAGGGTCTCTGTTGCTGGGTGTTGTCTGGTGCGTTTTGTGCCACAGACGGCAAACTGAGCGCTGCAAACAATATGATGCAGAAAACTCCAAGGATGTCTATTCTTTTCATAATTCAAAAATAATTATATGGTCAAGTTTCTACCGACAAATTTAGGATATAATTCTTTTTTTACCAAAGAAATAAAGTTTTTTTTAAGAATTGCCAGGTTTGAAAGCTTGTCTGGTGCAACGGGGAAATGGGCCAACTAAGCCTATTGGGGAATGGGTAACTATAGCAGCGAGTGAATGGACCTATTGGGCTTAGTGGGCCCAGTAGTCCTGGCTGCCCAGTCTTTATTTCACCACCTTCCTGCCGTCGTGGATGTATATCCTGCCTTTCTCGGGCCGGGTGACCGGGCGGCCTTCGAGGTCGTAGTATTTGGTGTCTTGGGGTTTCACCTTTATGGTACTGACGCCTGCCGGGGCACCTATTTCCCTGATGCCGCCCCTGAAGACCTCCTCTGACCAGCCGGCGGCACGGTAGGCATGCGTCCTGCCAATAGGAACCATCAGCACGCAGTGGTCGGAGAAGCTGGCAAACGCGTCCCTGCCCGTCTCGCAGGGAGTGTCCATAAGGGCATACAACGTGTCCAGAGCCGTGCAGCCGCAGAAGGCGCTGTCGCCCACGCTTTCCGTCGTGGACGGGATGACGACACGCCTCAGGCTCAGGCAGTTCTCAAAGGCATTGTTCTCAATGCGCTGGGAACCTTCGGGGATGTCGGCCCCGGCCAGGCTGATACAATTGCGGAAGGCGTATTTCCCGATGTAGATTAATGTCGGGGGTAAAACAATCTCACCCAGGCTGCGGCATCCGTCAAAGACATAGTCACGGATGCTGATTTTCTCATTGTCCTGCGTGAAGGTCACCTTCTTCAGCGACTTGCAGCCCTGGAAGGCCTGGGCGCCAACATGGTAAACTCTCCGGGGAATGACTATCGAGTCCAGACCGCTATCGAGGAAGGCCATCTCCACGATCTGCCTCAGGGACTCCGGCAGATGGGCTGTCTGCAGGCGGACACAGTTGCGGAAGGTCCATTTCTCGATTTTGCTGACCTTACAGCCGGAAAGGTCAATGGACTTCAGCAGCTCGCAGTTGCGGAAAGCCTGCTCGCCGATGGTGGCCAGGCCTGCGGGAATGCTCACGGATGTCAGGTGGTAGCAGTTCATGAATGCCGTCTGTCCAATAGCCGTCACCTTCTCCGGGATGTCAATTGTCTGTAACGAATAACAGTTAAAGAAATGTCCCAGGTAGGTTATGTTTTGGGGGAAAATAATAGAGGACAGGTTGGTGCAGTTATCAAAACTACTACTAGATCTTACCAGATACACCGTCCCCCTGATACTGACAGCTCCCTCGATCTTTCCGCCGCGGCAACCGGTACTGGTCGGACCAGCGAAGGCATAATGCTTGCCGTCAGGATTAGACATTGGAGTATAGCGATATTCATTGATGTCTACATAATTCGGAACAACATTCTGTCCTAAAGACGATTCCCCAATAAAGACCGCCAAGAGAAAACATAATCGTCTGAACATAATCCTATATAAATTTTGTAAAAATAAAATTCTTAATAATTTGTTGGCTACAAAAATACTAATTAATTAATATGCATTTTAGAGAAAAAATTTTACGTGAAAGAAACGCCTCCTTCCTGACTCCGTTTCATCCCTAGTTCTTCTCTGGAAGAGTAAGGGTTTATTTCTGGACATTAGCGCGAAGCAAAGTCCTCGATGTATTTCTGAAGCAGAGTTTTCCCCATTTTCATACGTTCAGAGGAAGGTAATGGGCAGCTTTTTATGGTCTTTGAAGAGTTGAGGTCGTAGCTGGTATAACCTGTTGAATCAATGACCGTAAACCCGTTGTTGAACATATATACTGCAAGTTGTCTGTAATCCTTGCTCATAACATCGCGGCTGAAAGGGAAGGAGGCATGGCTTATGTTCATCTGACCCAGCAGAGTTGCTACGAGGTCTGTCTGGTTGCAAATTTTGTTAACGGTTCTTGGTTCTCTGACAGCACCGCCCAACCAAAGCATGGGCACATGATAGCGTTGTATATCATTGACTGTTACGCCTTCCGGATATCCAATGCCGTGGTCGGGCAGGAAAATAAGAAGAAGGTTGTCCCATAATGGTGTGTGTTTGATTTTATCCACAAAATTACCTATGCAATGGTCAACATATGCCATACTGTTGGCGACTTTATCCAGGCCATTGCGCTGGAATGGTACAATCCATGGTTCATGGCTTGCCAGGGTGAGAAATGTAGAGAACCAAGGCTGTGAGGGCTTATGGGTGATGCGCTGGTAAACGGTGTCAAAGACAATAACATCTGTTACACCCCATGCATGGGAAGTGCGAATTTCAGAAGGGAAGTGGGTATCTCCAAAAACTCTCTGATAGCCATTGGAGAGAAGGTATCCCTTAATGTTCTTGAAATTAATGTCGCCACCATATATAAATTCTGTTGAGTAGTTGTTTTCCAATAAAGAAGAACTTATGGCGCCAAGATTCTGGCATTTGTCGGGATACTGGAGGACAGAAGTTTCCGGGAAAGCCGGGTAGCCGCTCAAAATGCTGACGAGTCCTCTGTCTGTGCGGTAACTATTTGCGTAGAAATGAGAAAAAAACACGCCTTCGTCTATGAGGCGATCAAAGTTGGGTGTGATGTTCTTCCTTTTGCCGATATGTTCAGTGAAACTGCCGCCAAATCCTTCAATGATAACCAACAGGATGTTAGGACGGGTGGTATTCAAAAGGGAATCGGTATGATGGCTTAGGGTGGAGTAGTGTGCTTCCTGAAAAATCTGGTCGGCCTTGTCCTCAGGAAAAAACCTGTACATTCTGTCAAAGTCTTCTGCTTTAAGCGACGAATAGAATAAGCTAAACGCAGGATTTACAGCAGAATGATTCAAGAACAGAACGTCGGAGAAATAAACTGTGCCCACATTCATTGTAGATTTTCCAAATCCTCCGCGAATGCCGATAAAGGCACCAACACCCAAAATGAGAATAGCTATTGACAGGAGTATGCGGTGGGTGGCCTTTTCTGTTTTTGTTGGCAAAGAAACATACTGGATAAAAAACAAGCCTCCGGCAAAGAGTATGACTGATGCTGTGCCGGCAATCACAAAACCTGTAGAAACGCTGTCCACAGCCCCTTTTAACGAACCCATGTAGGATAAAGCCATGGCATTTAACTTGAACTGCCAAAAAGGATATAGTGCACAGTCGGAAATAAAAATGACGGACAATACCAATGCGACAAAGGCAAAATAAACTGTCATAGTTGGTTTCCACCATTTTGCCGGAGACAGCCAAACGGAAAGTAAGATGAGCAGCAATGGTATGATAATCAGGTAACCTGCGACAGAACAATCCATGATTAATCCGTGGCGAATGACCTGAAGAATATCAGAAAACAGAACAGGCGTGACGGAATTATAAAGCATGAAAACAGGCTTAATCAGTATAAATGCCACGATATAGGTGACATATAATCTGACAATAAACAATAGATGTGTTTTCATCGCCAACAGTTTATGGTTCAGGATTACAGCTGTTGCATGTCATGAAGCCGCTTGTAGTATCCTCCCAAGGCTATCAATTGTTCATGAGTGCCAGTTTCAATAATCCTACCCTCGTGGAGCACGTTGATTTCGTCGGCATTCTTGATGGTAGACAGGCGGTGGGCAATGGCTATGGTTGTTCGCGACTTCATCAGTTTTTCCAAAGCGTCTTGCACAAGGCGCTCGGATTCTGTATCCAGTGCAGATGTGGCTTCATCCAATATGAGGATGGGAGGATTCTTAAGGATTGCACGTGCAATGGATATGCGTTGCCGCTGTCCACCCGAGAGGCGACACCCTCTATCTCCGATACAGGTCTGGTAACCATTTTCCATTTCAAGGATAAAGTCGTGGGCGTTGGCAATACGAGCAGCTTCTGTTACTTGTTCCATCGTTGCATTGCTAACACCAAAGGCAATATTGTTAAAGATGGTATCGTTGAAAAGAATTGCTTCCTGGTTGACATTCCCGATGAGACTTCGCAGGGAGAGTATGGACATGTCTTTGATATTGATGCCGTCAATGAGTATTTCACCTTCCTGAATATCGTGAAAACGTGGTATGAGGTCGACTAAGGTGGATTTCCCAGAACCTGACTGGCCAACCAGTGCAACGGTTTTCCCCTTGGGTATGGTCAGGTTTATGTCGTGGAGGATATGCTTAGTTTCGCTATAGCTGAAAGACACATGCCTGAATTCAATCTGACTGTTGAGGTGTGGGAAGATAACGGGGTTGTCGTTTTCCTTTATGGGATTTTGGGCACTCATAATCTTATTGATGCGCTCCATGGATGCCATGCCTTTTTGAATGCTGTAGCCAGCTTTTGAAAGGTCTTTGATGGGTTGAAGCGTCGTGTACAGGATGACAAGGAAATAAATGAAAATACTGGCATCAATAGGGGAATTGCCTGAGAAAATAAGATAGCCGCCAAACCAAAGCACAATAACAATCATACATGTCCCCAAAAATTCACTGACAGGATGAGCAGATGACTGGCGGATAGCAACTCGCATGGAGGCACGACGGTATTCGTTGTTAACAGCAACAAACCGATCTTCCATTTTTTTCTCAGCGACAAAGGCTTTGATGATGCGCAAGCCGCCAAGAGTTTCTTCTATCTGACTTAAGCCATCACTCCATTTTGACTGGGCATAGAGTGACTTGCTCTTTAGTTTTTTCCCGATTCTTCCGATTCCACCGGCAAGGAAGGGCACAACCAACAATGTGAACAATGTCAGTTCCCAGCTCACGGCAAACATGGTCCCAACATAGATAATAATAAAAATAGGATTCTTAATGACCATGTCCAATGAACTGGTTATAGATGCGTCCACTTCATTGACGTCGGTACTGACGCGTGCGAGGATATCTCCTTTGCGTTCCTCCGTAAAAAAGGACAAAGGTAGATTTAAAATCTTTTTGTAAATATTGGCGCGGATATCTCTGACGATACCTGTCTTTATTGGCATGAGTGTTGCAGACCCGCCGAAATAGGCACTGGTTTTAAGTAAGGTGAGAAAAGCCAGGATACCTCCGAAAAGCAGTAAGGCTGTAGAAGGAGTAAAAGCGTCGCAGACACTTTGGGAAAAATAATAGCCGTTGTTAATGAGTACATCTTTCAGATTATTCCAGCTACATTGGTCCCATGGAATAAAGTCGTAATGTTTCTGATCTATTTTGAAGAGAATATTCAGTATCGGCAAGAGTAATGTAAAAGAGAATACATTCAGAATGGCAGCTAAGATGTTAAGAAATAACGTACATACAACATAACCCTTGTATGGAAAGAAGTAGGGGCCCATTATTTTAAAGAACTCTCTCATAGGCTTTGTTATTTTCTTCCGAAATCAGCAGGGATTTCACCCCATTTGCTGGTTTCCCATTTTATAAGTTTATTCTTTATGGTGTGAGTATTCAACCATTTTACAGCCCTTTCCACCAAATGAAGTGTTTCTTTTGTTTCTTGTGTTTCTTGGAGTTTAGTGGCACAATGTTGTTTTCTGACCCAAAGTAAGGCATTGCGACTGTCACTGTATATTGTGGTTTCGGTGTCATTCTGTTTGTCCAGAAGAGCCAGACAATGAACAATTGCCAGAAATTCACCAATATTGTTTGTACCGATAATGGGACCATAGTGGAACACTTCAGCACCTGTTTGAAGATCAATGCCACGATACTCCATAGGACCAGGGTTTTTGCTGCATGCAGCATCAACAGCAATAGCTTTTGCAATAACTTCAGGCGGAAGCGGAAGAACAGTATCGTTTCTATATGTTGGGGGATTCTTCACCTGTTCTTGATGACGACTGGGAGTGTAATAATTCTCTGGAGGACCTGCTTCAAAAGCCTGCTGTGCGTCACTAAGGCAAGGAAAGGATTTGTACTTAGCTCCAGCAAATCCTTGTGTCTGAGCCAAACACTCTGCCCAACTGGTATAGATGCCAGGTTCTTTGCCTACCCAAACAGTGTAATATTTTTTCCCTTTTGCCATTATACAGACTAAATATAATACTACATACGCTCAGGAACCTCAATGCCTAATAATCCCATGCCAGTCCGGACAACTTTAGCAACATTTAAGGACAGCATAAGACGTAATTGTTTGATGGCAGGATTTGTCTCTTTCAATATGCTGTAATCGTGATAGAACTGGTTGAATTCTTTTACTAAGTTATAGCAATAATTGGCAATAATGCTAGGGCTGTATTCTTCTCCAGCCTGTTGAATGATGGCCTGGAATTCGGCTAAAAGCTGAATAAGATCTTGTTCTTTGCCAGAAACAGAAACGCCTTCTGCAAGTGTTGCGGGGATGGCAAATTGTTCTTCTTCTGCCTTTCTCAACACACTGCGTATACGCGCATAGGTGTATAAAATAAAAGGTCCTGTATTTCCGTTAAAGTCAATACTCTCTTGAGGATTAAACATCATGTTCTTCTTGGCATCAACTTTGAGGAGGAAATACTTCAAAGCACCCATTCCGACGATACGGGCAATACTGTCTTTTTCCTCTTTGCTCATATCCTGGAATTTGCCAAGTTCTTCACTGGTCTGCCGTGCCGTGTTAATCATTTCTGCAATAAGGTCATCGGCATCAACGACGGTTCCTTCACGACTCTTCATCTTCCCATTGGGTAACTCAACCATGCCATAGGAAAAATGTACGAGGTCTTTACCCCATTTAAAGCCTAATTTGTCCAGAAGAATAGATAATACCTTGAAATGATAATCCTGTTCATTGCCGACAACATAAACCATTTTGTCAATCGGAAAATCCTGGAAACGAAGTTTGGCGGTTCCAATATCCTGAGTCATGTAAACAGATGTTCCGTCCTTTCTAAGAAGCAGTTTCTCGTCCAGTCCTTCGGGAGTCAGGTCTGCCCATACAGAACCGTCTTCATGACGAACAAAAAGACCCTCGGAAAGTCCTTTTTCCACCTCTTGTTTTCCAACCAAATAGGTTTGTGACTCATAATAAATCTTGTCGAAACTTACTCCGAGAGCCTTGTAGGTCTCATTGAATCCCGCATAAACCCACTCGTTCATTTTTTCCCAGAGTGCACGAATATCAGGGTCGTTATTTTCCCATTTCACCAACATCTCATGAGCTTCTTTGATGAGGGGCGCTTCGTGTTTTGCTTTTTCGATGGCGTCTTCTTCTCTGAGCCCAGAAGCCATATATTCTGCAACCAATTGCCTGACTTCTTCGCGATAGTGCTTATCAAAAGCCACATAATAGTCGCCTATCAGGTGATCACCCTTTTTCCCGGTAGTTTCGGGGGTAGCACCATTGCCCCATTTCTGCCATGCCAGCATGCTCTTGCAGATGTGTATGCCACGGTCATTGACGATGTTAGTGCGTACTACTTTGTTGCCGTTGGCAGCGATAATGTTGGACAAGGCCCAGCCAAGAAGGTTGTTGCGAACATGACCCAGATGCAGCGGCTTGTTGGTGTTGGGGGAAGAGTACTCAATCATCACCAGAGGAGCATTCCCGGCCGCCTCTCTCAAACCATAATGCTCGTCTTTATGGATGTGTTCCAGCATGCCAGCCCAGAAATCGGATGCAATATTGAGGTTGAGGAAACCCTTGATGACATTATATCTTGCAATGGCTTTTTCATTATTTACCAGCCATTCTCCTATTTCCATTGCCGTTTCCTCTGGTTTTTTATGAGAAATACGCAGAAGAGGGAAAACAACCAGTGTAAGATGTCCTTCAAACTCTGGACGAGTTTTCTGTAACTGTATCTGACTTTCTTCAACAGCAGTTCCATAGAGATCCTTGATGGCAGCCAAGACAGAAGTCGTAAGAATATCTTCTATTTTCATATGTGTCTTTGATATGTTTTATAACATACAAAGGTAGAAAAACTTTTGTACTTATTGGCTGATATACACTTAGGAATGCATGAAATAAGACCAAAAACAAACAGGGTTGCTTCAATTAAAGCAACCCTGTTGTTTTATTCAGATGTACAAAGTTAAGCTTTTACATCTCTGGCATCCTGAATGCGAATATTCTGATCTTCCTTAATCTTCTTGTTGCCTCTAATGGTGAGATATGCAAGAGGAGCAGCAATGAACAATGAAGATGAAGTACCATAAATAACACCTAAAATCATTGCAAAGGCAAAGCTACGAATACTGGCTCCACCAAAGAAGATGATGACAAGCAATACTACTAATGTTGTTGTTGAGGTATTAATAGTACGAGCCAATGTTGAGTTCAATGACTGGTTGAAAAGTAATTGCTTTTCGCGGTTAGGATAGAGGTGCAAATATTCACGTACGCGGTCAAATATAACCACTTTGTCGTTAATAGAATAACCGATACACGTAAGTATAGCACCGATAAAAGTCTGGTCAACTTCCAAGGAGAACGGCAGGACGCCCCAAAGCAGTGAGTATGTTCCAATAATCAATGTAGAGTCACACATCAAAGCAATAGTGCTACCAATGGAGAATGCTACATTGCGGAAACGTATCAAGATGTAAATGAAGATGGCAACCAAAGATAAGAATACACTGATAATGGCACCGTGTGTAACATCTTTAGCTATAGAAGGGCCGACCTTCTGTGAACTGATAATTGAGCCACCGTCACGTTTTTCAGTGTTCTTGAAGTCCTCAAGAGTTACTTTGTCACTTAAGAGTTTACCTGCACTAAGGCTATTGTAAAGGACTTTCTCGATTTCTTGGTCAATGGCGGGATCATTCTCGTCAATACGATAGTTGGTGGTAATACGTACGGTTTTGTGATCGTTACCTAAAGCAATGACAGAAACATTGGCATCTTTCATTTGTGAGGTAACATATTGTCTTACGGTTTCAGGTTCAACTGGTTGTTCAAACTTAACTTCATAGTTACGTCCTCCAGTAAAATCAATGCCTGTACTCAAACCACGAGTATATAAGGAACAAATACTGATAATAAGCAAAATAGCTGTAACAGTAAATGTTATTTTATAAGAACTCATGAAATGGAATTGTGGGTTGGCCATCAAATTCTTAGACCATGCAGTACTGAAAGTAATGTTCTGCCACTTGTTCTTCTTTCCTACATAATAATCGTAGAAGAGGCGAGTGATGCAAACAGCCGTGAATACAGATGCCAGAAGACCGATAATCAATGTTGTGGCAAAACCACGAATAGGACCTGTACCGAAATTAAATAAGATGATACCGGTAATAATAGATGTTACGTTAGAGTCAATGATGGCAGATAACGCATGCTTGTATCCAAGGTTTATAGAAGTGTACAATGACTTACCGCTCCGTAGTTCCTCTTTTGTGCGCTCATAAATAAGCACATTGGCATCCACGGCCATACCTAAGGTCAATACCATACCGGCAATACCTGACATCGTCAGCGCAGCTTGGAAGGAGGTAAGTATACCGAAGGTAAAGAACAAGTTGAGCAACAATGCAAAGTTGGAAACCATGCCAGGAATGATGCCATAGAGACAACACATGTAAATCATCAGGAGAATAAAGGCTAATACACAAGAGATGAAGCCTTGATTGATAGATTGTTGGCCAAGACTCGGACCGACAATTTCTTCCTGTACAATATGGGCAGGAGCAGGCATCTTACCACTATTCAGTACATTGGCCAAGTCCTTGGTGTCTTCAGTTGTGAAATGACCAGTAATCTCGGAACGTCCTCCAGTGATTTCATTCTGAACATTAGGAGCACTGTATACAACACCATCCAAAACAATGGCAATGGCATGATTGATGTTTTTCTTGGTTAAATTTGCCCAAATGCGTGCGCCGTCAGTATTCATTTCCATAGAAACACATGGGCGACCAAATTGGTCAAATGAACTTTGTGCGTTAACAATTACATCACCCTCCAGAGGAGCCCGTCCTTTAAATCCTGCAGTTTTTATAGCATAAAGTTCATAAACTTCCATCTTGGCAGACATCTCAGAAGGCTTTACGCTCCATTTTAGTTGCAAATCTTCTGGAAGAGCATTCTTTGCCACTTCAGAATTAAGAAGCTGAGCTACTTCAGCAGTATCACGAGCTAACGCATAACCAACCATGCTGCCTCCAGCATTTTGCATGGGGATAAGCTGAAGGATGCTTAAGAGAGGATGCTCTTTCTTAATTTTCTCAATCTCGTCGTTGTTATTTGCCGTTTCATTTTCCTTTGTTCCAATAAGTTTTGCCTTTAAAGAAGCTTCTGTAGCAGAACTGTCCACTTCGGCTACCTGATTATCTTCTTCAGCTATATTGGTTGTGTCTTTTACAATGCTGTTGGCAAGCTTACTGTCTAACGAAGTCAGATAAGGAATAATCACAGTTGCATCATAAGTTTCCCAGAATTCCAGATTCGCACTACCTTGAAGTAATTTACGAATACGATCAGGTTCTTTGACACCAGGGAGTTCAACCATAATGCGACCCATTTGTCCCTCAAGGTTTTGGATATTTGGCTGAGCAACACCAAAACGGTCAATACGAGAACGTAAAACATTGTATGAATTCTCAACAGCAGCTTTTGTCTCCGAACGAAGAACGGTCTCGATTTCAGAATCGGTACTACGTGTGTTGACCTTACCTTTCAGCTGTTGGGTCGTAAAGATGGTATTCATCTTATCTTTTCCAGCTAAATTCTGGAAATGTTTTACAAACAGAGTAATTACATCGTCCTGGCTCTTTTGAGATTCTACAGTGGCTTCAGCAATAGCTTTAGTGAAATTAGGGTCTGTAGAATGGTCCGCAAGGCTCTTGATTACATCGGGGACTGATACTTCAAGAACAACGTTCATGCCACCTTTTAAATCCAAACCCAAGCCAATCTGCATTTCTTGACATTGTTTTAAGGTATAAGCTCCAAACCATACCTTTTCGTTTTTCAAAGAGTCAAGGTAAATTTGGGCTGCTTTGGCTTCCATGCCAGCTGCCTTCTTCTCGTAATGACGTGTTACGAAAGAGAAGGATAAATAGTAGATGCAGACTAATACAAGTGCTACTGCAAATACTTTTATAAATCCTTTGTTTTGCATTTTAATTATATTTTTATTTTGTTTTATCTTTGGTTAAAAATGTTTTAGCCACAATTTTCAGGGTGCAAATATACTAATTTTATTATAAATACACTTCTTGTTTGGTTTCTTTTTGAAAGGCAGGGGTCCTTCCGGGTGTTGCTAATGCCTCAAGAACCAAGGGCAAGAGATTTTAGAAAAGTGTTGCTGCTTGCGCAACGGCTAAAAAGATCTTGTGTTTTTATTGTGTCGGAGGGTCTAATTGTAACCAACTACAAATGGGGTAATGATCGGAACCTTTGATGTCACTGCGGACTTTGCTTTTCAGGACATTCCAATGCTGGCTGCATAAAATGTGATCAATGCGGAAGAACATACCCGCTTCATGATATGTTATTCCAGGCCCACAACCTCCTCGCGTAAAAGAGTCATTAAGCACAGATGTTAGTTGTGAATGAACATACGAAAGAGGTGAGTCATTAAAATCTCCACAAAGAATGATAGGAAAATGAGACAAAGTCTTAATATATTTTATGAGAGTATCAGACTGTTGCGCCCGGAGAATTCCTGCTTCATCAACTTTACGAGCCAAATAATGGATGTTTGATTTTGTGTCTTCTTTTGTAGGCTGTTTGACAACTTCCTTAAATAACGTTTTGTCTTCCTTGCTGATGGCATTAGAGATGAAATGGCTATTAATCACAACAATGGTGTCTGTTTCGGTCTTCAACCTATAAATAACGGCTCCGTGAGGAGCATCCGGGCCTTGTACTTTGCATTTATCAATGATGGGGAAACGTGTATAGATGCTGAGGGTATTATAATAGAACATCGTTGTGTCCTTATATTCCCAAGGAGACATAATGGTATCCATCATACGTTTCTGTGAGGGCAGGTAATTGGCTTCCTGAAGACATAATATATCAGCATTGTTAGAATGGATGAAATCTAAAATCACTGTTCTTTTGTCGGCATCGTTCTTGGAAAAATCATTAACATTATAGCTGAGAATTTTAATAATATTTCCGTCGGAAAAAGATTTTGAAAAATTGACGGGGATGTATGTCCTTATGGGGACACTGCATAGAAGAAGCCCTATGATACTACTTGCGAACCACTGAGGGTGTAAGAATAACCACATTAATGATAATAGGCAGTAAACAAGTAAAATTGGGCCGAATGCCAGGCTTGCAGAAACAAGCCAAGGATGTATGCTTGGGTGTAACATGCAACCATATCCCGATAAGCACAACAATATGAAAACTATGAGGTGGAAACCGAGGAGTAATATATTGAAGGTTCTTCCTAGCTTATTATTATTATGAGAAGATGTTCCCATTATTTTCTAAAGAGTTTTTCTTTTTCATCTGGCGTAAGACTTTCGTATCCAGAGTGTTTGATTTTTTTTAATATGCGATTTAATTCTTCAACAGAAACTTCTTCTTGTTTTTTAGGGGGAGCATACGCTCTATTTTGCTTATTGATGCTTTTTTTATGATGAAAGAAGCTGTAGATCTTCTTTGCCACATTCTTTTTCTTGGGTTCATATTCTTCCCATGTTGTGAAGCCTGAGGAGTGACGTTGTTCCTGCTTCTTGTAGAGTTTAATTAAGAACCAACCAGCGGCAGCTCCTCCTAAATGAGCAAAGTGTGCAATACTGTCGCCGGATGCTCCCAGGGCAACAATAAGTTCAAGTGCGATAAATCCAACAACCATATACTTGGCTTTCATGGGGATAGGAGGTATGAGTAACAGAACTCTTTCGTTAGGGAAGAGCATACCATAGGCAATGAGTATTCCATAACAACATCCAGATGCTCCTATCGTTGTCCATGTACTGAGGTATTGGCTCATGGGAATCATACTTATTCCCAAATTGACCATCTCATAATTATCAAGTCCTTGAGCATAATAGGAAATCAATTGAACAAGTTCTTGGCTAAGGCCGGCAATGACTCCACAAACGATATAGAACAGGATAAACTTTTTTCCTCCGAGAACAGATTCAATGATGCGGCCAAACATCCATAGAGAGAACATATTGAATACGATATGGCTAATGTTGGCATGCATGAACATGTATGTGAGCAATTGGAGTGGATTGAAATTGGGAGCCATAATAAAATGGAGCCCAAGCAAGTGATTTAAATCTATGCTCCATCGCTCTCCAACTATTAAGGCTAAGAAAAAGATGCCGTTAATGATGATAAGGTTTTTGGTTACAGGAGGTGTCATCGAGATTGAATGTATTGAAATAAAATGAGCAATTAATGTGCCATCTTTAGGAGCTTATTTGTTATAAATGAAGAAAGATAAAAGATAGGTACTGCAAAGAGCCATCCTCCTAAAACGTCTATGGCATAATGGGCACCTATATAGACGGTGGAAAGACAGAGTATGACATAAAAGGGGAAAAATATCCAAAACATGCGACGTGACATTTTCCAAAAAAGAAGAATAATAATGGATGATAATCCTACATGAGAGCTTGGAAATGCCGCTATGGGTTTTTCTTTCTCCTGCATTATTTCTACCAAATGGGAAAACAATCCGCCTTGAGAAGAGTTATCATGAACCAGTTCTGAATGATAGAGAAACCAGTTTCCGATTTCAGGGAATTTCCCCTCGCTGACAAGAGAAAAGCCTATATGTTGAAAATAGAATTGAGGACCTGCTGACTGGAGGAAGAGGAAGATAACATAGAACAACATGAACGAACAAACCATAACGCATGTAGAGTAATCAAGCCACTTGTAAGAATGAAATAACGGCCAGACGAAAATGCTTATAATCATCAAGTAGTATGAGAAATAACCCAGGTTAAACAATTCTTTCCACCAAAGACCTGAAAGAATTTGCCTAAATAGTATTGCAGGCTGACATCCGAAAATGACCTGATCAATGTGAGCGAAAATGTGGTCAGTGTTAGGCATAAACTTGGCAAAATAGTAAATATCTGGATACCAATAACCCAACAAGGCGACTTGAAACAAAATGCGGAGTAAATAAATAAGTAGACAAGGTCTAAGGCGGTATAATTTCCATAGGACTAAGGTACTTGTCAAAATCAATAGCCGGTTGATGATAGGGGCGGCCTCAATTTTATCCCAAAGAATCCCCGCCAGTATGAAAGTAAACAAGCAATATGAAACCATAATCCATTCTATGGCCAAAAGGCCTGAGGTGGCTTGTTTATGTGGAGAAAGAAGAGTTATAGCCATTTTTCTTTTTTATACCAAGCAATTGTTTCTTGAACACCCTTTTTAAGATCATATTGTGCCCGATAACCAAGTTTTTCTAAAGGGGAAATATCACATCGCCAATTGCGTTGTTTTAAAATATTATATTTGTCATTGTTTAACGCAGTCATATTACCCGTGACCTTTGTTACGACAGTACTGATATTGCATATGATTTTCAACAGCCACAATGGAGCTTTAATATGAAAGACGCCATGGAGATTCATCTCCTGCTGAATCAGGATGCTGAAATCTTGGGCACTATAAGTGTTGCCATCGCTGACAAAATATGCTTGTGCCCTCTCCCCTCTTTCTAAGGCAATAAATAGAGCTGAAACAAGGTCTTTGACATAGACAAAAGTAATTTCCTGTGGCTTGTATCCTATAGAAAAATCAACATGGTGTTTAATACTTTTTGCCATTAAGAAATAATCTTTTTCTCGAGGACCATATACTCCAGTAGGGCGCAATATGACAGAATTAAGGTCATGTTGCGCCTTAAGGTAGTTTTCTGCGGCTAATTTGCTCTTTCCATATGCAGTGTTGGGTTGAGCTTCGTCGGAATCCAAGAAAGGAGCATAATAATGTCCGTTGTTATCCGGCAAAAATGTTTGCTTTACATCTCCAAGAACACTTAAAGAACTGAGAAAAACAAACCTTTGCGGAAGAATGGAAGCCGCTCTTAATGCCTCAACTAAATTTTGAGTCCCTTGGAAGTTCGTGCGGAAAAAATCATTTTGATTTTTACCTTTTGTTGCTCCTGCTGCATGTATGACTGCGTCCCACCCTTTTGGATATAATGAGGTGAATCTTTCGAGTTGTAGTTGTAGTTGTTCTGGACAATCCAAGTTGAGTTCAATAAAATGGATGCGCTTATCTTGCAGATATTTTCTGCTACTGGTGGAACGAAGGGCTGCCCATACTTCATGTCCAAGTTCTAGGGATTTTTCAACAATGAAACTCCCAATAAAACCACTTGCTCCAGTTACTAATAATCGCATATTGTATTGTATTCAGTCAGTTCAATGTGTTGAGAAAGAACGGAATGCTCCATAAAGCGGCAAGCCGAGCGGTCAAAAATTAAACTGTTTTCTGTTGTCAAATAATTACAAGAACCATTTTTTGTACATTTCTCTGCCATTTCAGGATGGCGTAGTAAATAATTCTTTAAACTAGAAGCGATATATTGTCCTTGAGGAACAATATTTACACCTTGAGGAGTATGTTTCCGGATTAGAGGTAGCAACAGAGGATAATGAGTGCAGCCCAAAATGATAGTATCTATATTCTTGTCTTTGCTCATTAAAATATTAATGTCTTTGCGAACAAAATAGTTTGTTCCTTCATTCTCCAACTCAAAATTTTCCACCAATGTTGCCCACATAGGACAAGCATGTCCTTCTACGTGGATGTCAGGATAGAGTTTGTTTATTTCCAAATTATAAGAGTTGGAGTTTATTGTTCCTGTAGTGGCAAGTATGCCAATGTGTCGTGTCTTGGAAATATTGCCGACACATTCGGCTGTTGGGCGGATAACTCCTAAAACCCGTCTTGAAGAATCAAGCAAGGGAAGATCTTTTTGTTGGATGTTTCGTAACGCTTTTGCAGAAGCCGTGTTGCACGCAAGAATTATCAGGTGACATCCGTGTAGAAAAAGATAGGATACAGCCTCACGAGTATATTGATATATAATTTCAAACGAACGCGTGCCATAGGGTGCTCTCGCATTATCGCCTAAATATAAATAATCATATTCAGGGAGAGTGTTGCGCAACTCCTTGAGGATGGTTAAACCACCATATCCAGAATCAAAGACACCAATAGGTCCTGGTGCACTTGGAAGTTTTACTGAAGCCACAATAAGGTATTAGTTTGTTTTAAGGATATCAGCTATTTTGTCCTTTTCGGCTTCTTTTATTTCTGGTGTTGATGCCGCATTGTCTTCTGTGCGAGAATCTCTACTGTTGTTCTTAACGCCATTGGCAGTATTAATAGGAATAACGTTGCCATTCAGTCGTGCCAAAACAACTTCAGTAATATCCAAACCGGATTCATTATGAATGAAAGGGAAATTATGGTTATCGGAGTTTCCTATAAAAAGAAGGCCGTTTTCTTTGCCAATAAGAAATAGAATACTATCTAATTTTGTTTCCAATGGTTGTATAAGTTCTCTTTCTGCATTGTCCAACAAACGTTTTGCATCAGCCCTGAAGCTGATACCTTGCTCCATGGCCACCTGAAGTTCTTTCTGGCGTTTGAGCATTATTTGCTCAGGGAAATTTTTTTGTCCTTGTAAATAATCTGCAAACATTTTCTTGAATTTCTCTTCATTATATGTGGCCTCTTCCTCATATTTTTTCTTAAGAGATTGCATGGTGGCTTGTGCGGCGGAATATTCTGGCATTGTTTGCAACACCTTACTATAACTTAAAAAGCCAAATTGGTATTGTTGTGAATATACCTTTTGTGGGCAAAGGAAAACCAAAGAGAAAAACGTTATGACAAGAAACGATACTTTTAAGACAATTTTCATATGCGTTTTATGTTTTGTATTAATATGTTCTGCAAATTTACGATTAAGCGAGCGAAGGACAAAAAGAACTGTTCTTTTTTTTCTAGCGTCAGGAACTTAACGTAGTTATATTCCCCAATTTACGATTTAGAGTTTGATAAGCCCAAAACAGTTGATGAGTTTTCCAAATCAGGAGTAATCAGAGTGTTTATACGGGAAATATTTTCTCCCTGATCATATGAAAACCTAAGTTTGAAGAATTGACACTTGTGTGGTGCTACACATAGACACAAAGTGTCTGTTTTCTGTAGGGGGAAATAGGATGATCCTATGATGTGAGATCTTCAAAAAGTTGTTTAACGGTTTTTTGAAGGATGGGATGTAAAACAGCAGGAGCAATCTCGTTAAGTGGTTCGAGAACAAAGAGCCTATTATGAATTTCGGGATGGGGAATAGTAAGTGCCTCTGTTTGTATAATCAGGTTATCATAGAAGAGGATATCTATATCAATACATCTGTCTGAATATTGTTTGTTTCGACTTTTTTCAGACCGTCCTAAAATTCTTTCAACATATTCCGTTTCCTCTAACAACTCCAAAGGCAGCAGGGAAGTCTCAAAAATGGCCGCAGCATTTATGAAGTAGTTGTTGGAGCAAAAACCGACAGGTGATGTTTCGTAAAAAGAAGAGCACTTGATAAGTTTCCCAATTATCTTATCAAGTGCTATTATCGCCTTTTTTATATTGTTTTCTCTGTTTCCTAAGTTAGAGCCAAGAGCGATATAAACGAGTGCCATGTTAATCTACAATGAGCATTACATCTCCGAAAGGTCCAAACTGATACCCCTCCTTTATGGCAGTTTTATAGGCATCCATCGTGTAGTCATAACCACCAAATGCAGTTACAAGCATTAGCATAATGCTTTCTGAAAAATGGAAGTTAGAGAACATGGCATGAGCAACGTTAAAAGTGTAAGGAGGGAAGATAAACTTGTTCGTCCATCCCGAATAAGCATTGATGTGTCCTAAAGTATCGCAGGTTGTTTCCATTGCGCGCTGTACTGTAGTGCCGACGGCAATGATTTTATGTCCTTTGTCTCTCGCACTATTGACAATTTTGCAGTTTTCCTCCGTAATAAACATTTCCTCGGAATCCATCTTGTGCTTAGTCAAATCCTCTACATCAGTGGTGTCAAAATTACAAAGACCACAATGCATGGTAATAAAAGCTCTTTCAATACCTTTAATTTCCATACGCTTTAGCATCTCGCGCGAAAAATGAAGACCTGTTGCCGGGGCAGTAACGGCACCTTCGTTTTGGGCAAAAAGACATTGGAACCTTTCCATATCCTCTTCTTCTACAGGACGTTTCTTACGGATAATATCGGGTATGGGGGATTCTCCTAAAGAATACAGCTGTTCCTTGAATTCTTCATGAGGGCCATCATAAAGGAATCTCAATGTGCGTCCACGGCTGGTGGTATTATCAATGACTTCTGCTACAAGGGATTCGTCTTCTCCAAAATAGAGTTTGTTTCCAATGCGAATTTTCCTTGCAGGGTCAACGAGGACATCCCAAAGGAATAGGTCTGGATTCAATTCACGTCTGAGGAACACTTCTATTCTCGCGCCAGTCTTTTCTTTGTTCCCATAGAGGCGGGCGGGAATTACTTTCGAGTCATTGAAGACAAACACATCGTTTTCATTGAAATATTCAAGAAAATCCTTGAACATTTTGTGTTCTATTTGACCTGTTTTGCGATGCAGTACCAGCATCCTGCATTCGTCGCGATGAGGTGCGGGATAGAGAGCTATACGATCTTCTGGTAGTTTAAACTTGAATTGAGATAATTTCATTGTATTGTTTTTATCTTTCAGAGTTACTCTGAATAGTTATTTGTCTATTTGAATAGTTTCTAACCATTGAGGAAGGGTTTCTAATTCCAAGCAGTTATCAATGGTATAATTGCCTATGCGAGTCCTTTCCAAATTGATGAGATATGCTCCGCTGTTCAATGCGATGCCAAGATCTCTTGCCAATGCACGGATGTATGTTCCCTTGGAGCATACTATACGCAATGTTAAAAAAGGTTTGTCGTATGCCAAGATGTCAATGCTTTCTATGATTATCTTTTTGGGATTAAGTTTGACATCTTCTCCTTTTCTTGCCAAGTGGTAAGCGTGCATTCCTTCAATTTTGCAAGCTGAATGGGCTGGTGGTATTTGTTCAATTTCACCAATAAATTGTTGCAGTACACTTTCAACGAGTTTTCTATCTATATGCTCTATGGGATAAGTGTGATTCTCAGGATATTCCATGTCATAACTCTCTGTCGTAGCACCTAGTTTGAGTGTGGCAACATATTCTTTTTTTTGTATCTGTAATTCTTCAATTTGCTTGGTGGCTTTTCCTGTGCAAAGTAGTAAAACCCCTGTAGCCAAAGGATCAAGTGTCCCTGCGTGTCCGATTTTGACTTTTTCTTGTAATTTTTGAGAGAGAAGCCAACGTACACGTGCCACTACACCAAACGAAGTCCATTTGTAGGGCTTGTTAACGGGTATTATTTCGCCTGTAAAGAAATCCATGTTTAATCAACCATTTGTAAGTTGATGCCGTTTATTAATGCTATGAGTATAATGATTCCAACAAAAATGCGGTACCAGCCAAAAGCCTTGAATCCATACTTGGAGATATAGTTGATGAAGAATTTAATGGCGGCAATAGCTACAGCGAAACTTACGATGGAACCTATAATTAAAAGACTCATATTATTACCCTCTGCAAGAATGTTACCGCTACCATCTTTTATCATCTTATAGCATTCCAGTACTGAGGCTCCGAACATTGTAGGTACAGCAAGAAAAAACGAGAATTCTGCTGCATTACGTCTGCTTAATTTCTGGGACATACCGCCAACGATAGTAGCCATGCTGCGGCTGACACCAGGAATCATAGAAATGCATTGAATAATACCGATAATAAAGGCTCGTTTGTAATTTAATGGGGTTTCCTCGGTACCTTTGTTAAAAATGCGGTCGCAAAACAGCATGAAAATACCGCCAATAACGAGCATTACAGCAACTACTAACACACTGCCTAAAGCCTGATCAATGAGATTGTTAAACAATAACCCCAGAACAATGGCAGGCAAGACACCAACAATTAGTTTTAAATAGAATCGCCAAATACAACTCCACCAAGTTTGACCATTTTGCTGTCCTGTGGGGAAAAAGAAACGCCGCCAATATAAAACAAGAACGGAGATGATGGCTCCCAACTGAATGATAACAGTGAATGCTTTGACAAATGGGGTACTCTCAATTCCCAACAAATGCTGGGTAATAATCATGTGGCCTGTGGAAGATACCGGAAGGAATTCTGTAAGGCCTTCAACAATACCTAAGATAATGGCTTGAATATAATCCATAGATTGCTATTTTGAGTCTCTATCAGTTTCTCCCTCTTCAGTTGAGAGTTCTTTTTTACGATAGACAACAGCAACAATCATAAAAAAGAAGCCGCAAAGGCATACCATAGGAGCAACCTTTATGCGAGTTACATTAAATATCTCTGCATTAAACATCTGTTCTGTTGAACTTCCTCCTGCCATGAGGATGAACCCTAAAACTACAATGACCATGCCGATGGCCAAGAGGATAAAATTAGTTTTGGTAAAAGCAAAATTTTGATGATTCATAGATATGTCTATTAATAACGATATAGTTTTTTTGTTTGCATACGGAGTATCTTGTTGACGGTTACATATGCACAAATCAATGTCAGCAGAATGCCACAAACAAAGATAATGCCGAGGGTGCAAGCTACAACCTCCCATGTGATGAGGCGCATCATGTTAGGTTCATACTGGGTAATGGCATAGATGCAACCAAATAAAATTATAGAGGCAAATAACGCAGAGAGCAAGCCAATAAGTAACGCTTGAATTAAAAAAGGTTTGCGGATGAATCTCCAGCTGGCACCCACAAGTTTCATTGTGTGGATTAGGAAACGACGCGAAAAGACACTCAATTGTATGGTGTTATTTATATTCACAAAAGATACCAAGGTTAAGAGTAAAGCAAGTATTAACAGTATGAAACTGATTTTGCGAATATTGCTGTTGAGGCTATCCATTAAGTTTTGAGGATATGAAACGTCCAAAACTTTGGGGTGTTTTTCTAATTGAGGTAAAAGATACTTCAAGCTATCCTTGTTTGCGTATTCTGCTTTTAGGGACACTTCAAATGAAGCTGGCATGGGGTTGATGTCCTTAAATTCAATTGAGTCACTTTCAAGAGCTTCCGCCTGTTCTTTTAGAGCCTTCTCTTTTGAGATATATGTTACATGACGAATGGCAGCCATGTGCTTGAGCTTAGTTTGCAAGGCGTAACCCTCCCCCCTGGTCATCTCGTCATCTAAAATAATTGTAACATGAAAATTCTCTCGCAAATCGTTAGAGAAATTATAAGCAAAAGTAATAAAAAACGTAACCAGACCTAAAAGCAATAACATAAGAGTAGTGCTAATACATGAAATTAAAGCATTCATGCTTGTAAGTCCGCTATTTATTTTTTTTCTTTTTACCATAGTTTATTTTAACTATTTGATTCTCTGACAAAAAAGCAAGATTAAGCCATTTTACAATAAATCTTCTGCAAAGTTACGATTAAGTAATCGCAAAAACAAAAAGAACGTATTCTTTTTTTTGTCATACGCAAAGGAGGAATGGTTCAAAATATATGATAAAGAGAAAAAGACAATTATCAAAAAATAATCGTGTGAACACGTGGATGGTTTTTAGCAGTGCAACTCCTCTCTCAAAAATAAAAGCGCTACTTGTGAAGTAAGCGCTTTTTGAAAATTGAGAGAATGAAACCTTTGTTTCAATAAGTTGGTTTATAAGCAGACTTTTTAAGAGTCAATATATCGGTTTGTTTTACATTTTCAATAGTTCGGCCACAAAGTCATCTGTCATATCTCCTGTAAAGTTAACAACTTTAATATCTTCGTCGGTCTTGTTAAGTTTTACTATTTCAATAACTTTGTCTTTGTTTTTGCGTAGCCAGATACATGAGGAGTCCTTACCTGCAGTATTATATGGCTTGTATATTTTTTTGTTCTTGTTAAGAAGTAAAGTAGCATTACTATGATAGAAATCAATGTTTTGCTGTGCCTGGAAAATTCTTAAACTTTTGACATGAGGCAATATTTTTCTTATATGCTCTTTGATTTTATCGGTTTCTTTATTGTTAGACATCATGTCCATAACTTTCTCTACCATTGCAGGACCTATGGTTATACATGAAAAGTCACTGCTGTCTAATTTTTCGACACAATCGTTAGCCTTGATTTCTGAAAGCAAAAGTCCCACAAAATCCTCATCCGTTTCTGCCATACAAGGAAAGACGGAAATAGCGGAAAGGAATAGGCAGAAAAGAACGCGTGCCATAATTATTTTTTTATATTGATTGTGTCTTCTGTTTGCAAACCTGCATCACGAAGGCCTTCAGAAACCTCTTTTAAGGCAGAGGCAACTTGTTCGTACGCAACTTGTGGATCGGTATAAGTGTCTTTATATGATGCGTAGTTGATTGTAGTCTCAGAAGAGTCCTTTTCGGTGCTGAAGGAGTGTTGTGCAGCCATTCCTAAGGTGAATACAATAGCAACAATTGCCACTGCACGATAAATGGGGTATAGTCTGAAAAATAAATTGTTGTGCTTGGCTTCAACTATTGTTTCACCCACTTCGTGGAGAATTCTTTCGTCAAAATCAGAATCAAGGCATATATCCTTTTCTTCACGTTCATAATCAAAGAGACAGCGATATTTTTCCAGATTGTTTGGAACATGTGGTTGCAAGTAGAAGTCTTGCAAGAGTTTTTCCTCTTCTGGGGTAGTTTTGCATTCCCAGTAGCGTTCCAGAAGCTGTTCAATATATTTATAATCCATAATGGTCTATTTTTTCAAATTCATTTCTAATTCTTTGTCTTGCTCTAAAGAGAGTTACTTTGACTTGTTCCTCAGATATCTGTAATAATTTAGCTATTTCTTTATATGGTTTTCCCTCGATATCCCTCAGTTGCATAATAATGCGTTGTTTCTCTGGCAGATGTTGGAAAAGTTTGTGTACCCATTCTTTCCTGTCCTCATGTGATAAGGTTTGGAAGGGGGTTGCTGCATTGTCAACTTGGTCATATATGGAATTGTCAAGAGGTATGTTTTGTCGTTCTTTTTTTGCAATACAATCAAGTGCCATATTTCTGCAGGCAGTAATACAGAAAGCCTCCACCGCCAGCGATGTTTCGAATTCATTACGATGATTCCATGCCTTTATAATGGTTTCCTGAACGATATCCTCCGATTCTCCGGTATGAGCTGTAATGCGCAGTGCTAATCGGTAGAGTCTATTCTTTAGAGGTAATACGTCGTCTCGGAAATTAATCATTTTTTCATTCTCTATTTAGAAGACGGATAGAAGAAATAAAAGTTACATGAACTCTGAAAATCGGGCTTATCAAAGTTAATCAAAAATTCTTGAAAAATGTTTTTTAAAAAGCTAATGATTAACTTTGTAATCTCAAGTGTTGATAATTATGGGACATCATTTAATGGAAAAGTTTGTTTTTTGTCCAATTTGTGGTTCTTCTCTATTTATGGACAAATCGTTTAAGTCGCGTTGTTGCCAAGAATGCGGATTTGAGATGTTTGTTAACCCTGCGGCTTCTGTGGTATGCTTTATCATTTCTGACAGTAAAGTATTGGTGGCGCGCAGGGCTTTTGAGCCAGAGAAAGGAGCATTGGATTTTCCAGGAGGTTTTGTGGATCCAGGTGAGTCTTTGGAAGAAGCTGTTGTTAGAGAAATGAAAGAAGAAACTCATTTGAATGTTGTTTCATACCAATGGTTATTCAGTTTTCCTAACAAATATTTTTATTCGGGAATAGAGGTTCCGACAACCGACAACTTTTTTTTATGCAAGGTTTCTGATTTAAGTTTGCTTCATGCTGAAGATGATGTTGCAGAATTGATATGGATTCCTTTGAAAGATTTGCAACCTGAGGATATGGCATTTGTCTCCATGCAAAATGCCGTGAGGAAATTAAAAAAACTTCATCTGGAGAAATAACATCTGGCAGTAGTTGTATTACTGCCAGATGGAAAAGAGTGTTTATTTTACTCGCTATAAATGTATGGTGATTACTTATTCCAAATAAGTATAGCCATATAGGCCTGAACGATAGTTGTTGATGAAATTTTTTCCTTCACTTACGGAGATCTTTCCTTGTTTTACAGCACGGGCAACCCATGATTCAAGGTGACGCACAAGATGTTTGGGGTCGTATTGAACATAAGTCAGTACGTCTGCGATGGTTTCACCTTCTTGAATGTGGTCAATAGAATATGAATTGTCATTGGCCAACTTAATAGTTACCGTTGTTGTGTCTCCAAAGAGATTATGCATGTTACCGAGTATTTCTTGGTATGCTCCGAGCAGAAAAACGCCGATATAGTAAGGCTCATCTTTCTTTATGTCATGAAGAGGAATAAAATCTGTGAGTCTTCCATTATTTACGTAAGATGTTACCTTGCCGTCGCTGTCACATGTAATGTCATGTAGCGTAGCATTGTGGGTAGGGCGTTCTGTTAGTCGTTGTATAGGCATTAATGGGAACAACTGGTCTATAGCCCATGTGTCAGGCATGCTCTGGAAGAGTGAGAAGTTACAGTAATATTTATCTGCAAGTAATTTGTCCAGGCCGAGTAATTCTTCTGGAATATGTTTAAGAGAATGAGACATGGCGTTTACTTCACGGGTAATGCTCCAGTAGACACTTTCTATTTGGGCTCTTGTTTTAAGATCAATTAAACCATGGCTGAAAAGGTCGAGTCCTTCCTCTCGTATCTGTTGTGCATCATGCCAGTCTTCAAGCATAGAGCGTGTTGAAAGATGATCCCAAATCTCGCTTAAGTCCTTAACTAGTTTGTGGTCGTTAGGATTAGCTTCCCAAGATTCGTCCATTTGTGGCAAAGAGCTTTTTTCAAAAGCCTCAATGATAAGCACAGAGTAATGTGCAGTTAGAGAACGACCACTTTCTGTGATGATATTTGGATGCGGAATATTATTCTGGTTGGCTGTTTCGACAAAGGTATAAACACAGTCGTTGACATATTCTTGAATAGAATAGTTAACAGAGCTTTCACTGTTTGAAGAGCGTGTCCCATCATAATCAACGCCTAAACCTCCTCCGCAGTCAACAAACTTAACATCAAACCCCATGGTGTGAAGTTGAACATAAAACTGTGAGGCCTCATTGAGAGCTGCTTGTATTCGGCGGATGCTTGTAACCTGACTGCCGATATGGAAATGAATGAGTTTGAGACAGTCTGCCATGTCATTCTCTTTCAGTTTGTCAAGAGCGACAAGGAGATCAGAAGATCCTAATCCAAATTTGCTGGCATCACCGCCGCTTTCTTCCCATTTACCCCGTCCTTGGGATGCCAGTTTGATTCGGATGCCAATGTCAGGACGCATTTCTAACTGTAGGGCAGTTTGAATAATAGTGTCAAGTTCCTCTAATTTCTCTACTACAAGGAAAATATGCTTTCCCATTTTTTGGGCCAGCAAAGCCAACTCTATGAAATTTCTGTCTTTGTGACCATTGCAGACAATAATACTCTCTGAATTTGTATGTGTAGCCAAAACAGCATGTAATTCTGGTTTACTACCAGCTTCCAAACCGATATTGAACCGTTTGCCACTACTAACAATCTCTTCAACAACAGGACGCATTTGGTTAACTTTGGCTGGAAAAACTATAAAATGTTCTCCCTGGAACTTGTATGCTTTTGCAGCTTTTTCAAAACATTCTGCTGTTTTCTCAATACGATTGTTTAAGATGTCTGGGAAACGCAGCAGGATAGGAGCCTTTGTGTCACGTTCGGCTAACTCATCAATGATTTCTTTCAGATCAATCTGATTGCCGTCTTTGTTAGGTGCGACATAAACATTTCCTTTTTTGTTTATACCAAAATAGTTTACACCCCATCCTCCGATGTTATATAATTCTTCGGAGTCCTCAATTCTCCATTTTGCCATTTTCCAAATTCAGTATTTGTCGGATTTGTGAAACAATGATATTAATTTTCTTATAGCTGTCAAGGATGTTGACATCTAATATATGATGAGCTTGCTCATAGAAAGAACTGCGTTCTTGCAGTTGCGAACTGATGAATTCCACTAACTCTTTACCGCTTTTGCCTTGTAAGAGTGGACGTACTGTGTGGCTCAACTCTTGGTGGGCAATGATGGTTTCTGGGCTTGCTTTCAGGTAAAATGTTGTGCCTGTTTGGTTCATGTATTTCATGTTGTCGAAAAAACATGGAGTTCCACCTCCACAAGAAAGGACAATATCCTCAAATTCGGCAGCTTCATGCAACATACGACGTTCTATATCACGAAAACCTTCTTCGCCCTTTTCTGCAAAAATCTCAGGAATCCGTTTATGAAATCTATCTTCAATATACCAGTCCAAGTCATAAAAAGATATACCCATATTCTTGGCAAGGGATTTGCCTACGGTGGTTTTCCCTGCACACATATAGCCTATGAGGATAATGCTTTTCATTTTTTCTTGTACTGACGAGATATGGATTTCTTAATTGGTTCCTTTTCTTGTTGTTTGATAATGCTCAAGCAATCTTTTGCTGTCAATATAGAAGGATTTTCAGCAAATTTTTTGGATAAGTGATAATTCTTCTTATTATAGGAAATGTATGGACCATAGCGACCATTAAGAATGCTCATGCCAGGTTCTTCCTCAAATGTTTTAATTATACGCTCAGCTTCCGTAGTACGTTTCTGTTGAATGATTTCAATGGCATCTTCTAAACCTATTGTCCTGATGTCTTTGTCAGAAGGTATGGAGTAATATTTCTTATTGTTGAGGACATAAGGTCCGAAGCGCCCGATGTTAACTATTACGTTATCGTCTTCAAATTCACCGAGGTGACGAGGGAAACGAAGTAGTTTTAAAGCATCGTCTAAGGTAATATTCTCCAGGGTTTGTCCTTTTAACAAAGGTGTAAAGACGGGTTTGGTTTCTTCGTTGGCTGTTCCTAATTGAATCATCGTCCCGAAACGTCCGATTTTAACCGACACTGTCCGCCCTGTTTCTGGGTCAGTTCCAAGAATGCGCTCACCAATTTTCCTGCTGGACTTAATTTCCATGGCTTTCTCAACTTCAGGAATGAAATTCTCATAGAAATCTTTCATCATCTTGCTCCATTCTTTTTTGCCTTCGGCAATAGAGTCAAAATCTTTTTCAATGTTAGCTGTGAAATTATAGTCAAGTATTTCTGGAAATTCGGCTAAAAGAAAATTGTTGACAACGATTCCCACGTCGGTAGGCAATAATTTGCCTTTTTCTGTCCCATAAGTTTCTTTCTTTTCTGTTTCCTTGATTTTGTTGTTGCTATTTAGGCTTAGAATGGTATAAGTTCTGCTTTTTCCTTCTTTATTTGCTTTTCCAACATAGCCACGTTGTTGAATGGTACTGATAATAGGAGCATAAGTAGAAGGCCTTCCTATACCGAGTTCTTCCATTTTTCTCACAAGAGCGGCTTCGTTGTAACGGGAAGGACGCTGGGTGAAACGTTGTGTGGCGTTAATAGTCTGATAGTTGATGACACTTTTTTCCTTCAAAGGAGGCAGGAAAGTGGTGTTTTCTTCTTCCCCTTCCTCTACAGAGAGTTGGTAGGTCTTCAAAAAACCGTCAAAGATTTGAACCTCACCGCTGGCAACAAAAACTTCCTCACGTCCCTTAATGCAGATGGTAGCTGTAGTTTTCTCAAATGTGGCGTCAGCCATTTGTGAGGCCAAGGTACGTTGATGAATCAACTGATAAAGACGCTTCTCTGCGAGAGAGCCGGGAACATCTTCCACTGTCATATCTGTGGGGCGGATAGCTTCGTGAGCTTCCTGCGCTCCTTTGGATTTTGTCTGGAAGTTGCGGGTTTGTGCATATTTCTCTCCAAATTTCTCAACAATATAAGTGCGGCTGCTGTTCAAACAAAGTTTAGAGAGATTAAGTGAATCAGTACGCATATATGTAATGTGTCCTGCTTCATATAAACTCTGTGCAATCCGCATTGTTTGGGAAACAGAAAATCCTAATTTATGTGCAGCCTCCTGTTGAAGGGTTGAGGTCTTAAAAGGAGGAGCAGGAGAATGCTTTACAGGTTTTTTTGTAATGTTGGCAATGGTGAAAGTGGCATTGGCACAATTCTCTAAAAAGGACTGTGCTTCTTCTTTTGTGTCAAAACGCTTGTTAAGTTCAGCTTTGAATTCTGAGACGCTGCCATCTGGTTGTGTATAGCAAAAAACAGCAGAGACAACATAATAGGCGGAAGTTTTGAAAGCCTCAATCTCGTTTTCGCGATCACAGATTAGACGCACAGCAACACTTTGGACTCGTCCCGCAGATAAAGCGGGCTTAACCTTGTGCCATAAAACGGGCGAGAGTTTGAACCCCACGATACGGTCAAGCACCCTTCGGGCTTGCTGTGCATTAACCAAGTTCTCGTCTATGTGGCGAGGATGTTTAATTGCCTCTTCGATGGCAGTTTTTGTGATCTCATGAAAGACAATTCTCTTGGTATTCTTGATGTCCAGATGCAGGACCTTGGCGAGATGCCATGAGATAGCTTCTCCCTCGCGGTCTTCATCAGAAGCAAGCCAGATGTTGGAACTTTTCTCTGCTTCTGCTTTAAGGTTGTTGACAATTTTCTTTTTGTCCTCAGGAATCTCGTATTGTGGCTCAAAAGTCTTTGTGTTTATACTGAACAATTTTGTCTTGAGGTCTCTGATGTGGCCATAACTGGGTAACACTTTGTAGTCTTTGCCCAGGAAACGGCCTATTGTTTTTGCTTTTGCAGGTGATTCAACTATAACAAGATTTGTTTGCATTTTAATTATGGTATTTTTTGAATTTGGCAGCAAAAGTAAATAAAATATATGGATATAAGGATTAAAAAATCAGGCTTAATTCTAAGATAAATTTTTTAATACATAAGTATTAATAATATTTCTTTTTAAGTCTCTTTAATCTTTTCTTGTCTTTAGCAAGATTGTTGGTATATTCCAGGATGCGGTCAGTGAAATCTGTCGTTACCCAGGTAACGTCGTGCGCTGTTGCCCAGTCTATCAAGTATTCGTCTTCCACCATCCATAAGTATGTGTCAATGCCTATTTCCTTAGCTCGCTTAATATATTTCAAGTTATTAAGGAAGACGTCCACACGGTAAGAAATGGCCGACAGGCCTAATGCCTTCGCAGAATCCGGGTCAATCTCCTCAAACAACTTTGCGGAATTGTAAATGACGTATGAACCAGGGGCTTGGCGGATAAATTCCTTGCAGGCATGGATGCTGAAAGATAAGAACATTAACTGTTTCATCATATCCATCTCCTTTGCCAATTGTACTATGTCATGTACCACTTCTGTCTCCTTTTGGGGTGTGGCATGGGTTTTCAATTCCAGTGCTATCTTGAAATCTGGAGTTTTCTTTGCCTGTGCAAACCATTCCCTGAGAGTTGGAATTTTGTTGCCCATCGGAAGAGTTTCTTTCTTGATGTCTGCCCATTTGCCACGTTGGCAATGAAGTCCTTTGCGTGTTTCATTATTATGGTATATAATAAGTTCTCCATCGGCTGTTTTGTGAACATCAAACTCACAGGCAGCCAGACCCATTGTCCGATGTAGCTCCTGGGCTTGCTTTAATGCCTGTAGGGAGTTTTCGTCTGTCTTGGGGTTGGTATAAAAGCCTCGGTGTGAAAGCACTTTAGGCTGAGCATAGTTTGCCAAAGTGCATAGTGTAAAGATAATACTTAATAGGATTTTTTTCATAAGTCTGTGTTTTAGGGTTGCAAAGATAATGATTATTTTTATTTATGGAAACTAAGACAAAGAGAAAACCAACCAGATCAAAAACATACAAGGGAAGACACACTGTGGGAAACAATTTCTATCCACTAGGTTGGCGTAAACGGACCATTTTTACGGATTATTCCCGATTACCCGAGTGGCAATGTATGCAGCCAAAAACAAATTATGACTTTTAGCTATTCTAAATAGTTATAATCAGAAAACAATAGTATTTTTGCATAGAAATTCCTTACAAAGATTATTGTCAATGAAGCGTTTTTTCTTTTTATTGCTGTTATGTGTTTTGGCTCCCTGCATGACAGCCCATAGAATTCTTCTGGAAGCTGAGGCGTTTTCTTCCAAGGGTGGTTGGCAAATAGATCAGCAGTTTATGGATGTGATGGGATCTCCTTATCTGATTGCCCATGGGATGGGGCATCCTGTCGCTGATGCTGAAACTGCGATCAATGTACAGCAGGCAGGTTCTTATTATATATATGTACGTACTTATAATTGGACTTCACCTTGGTACGAAGGAGAAGGGCCTGGAAAATTTGCCGTCTGTGTTAATGGGAAACAGGGGCATACTGTGGGAACAACGGGAACAGCCTGGAACTGGACTCTGGCGGGGAAGTATAAAATGAAGGAAGGGTATAACAAGATTTCTTTATGTGATTTGACAGGATTTGATGGTCGTTGTGATGCTTTATATATTACCAATGAGGAGAATGAGATACCTCCCTTGCAAATTTCAGAAGAATGGAGACGCCAGTTGAATCCTGTGAGGAGTGAATGCCGGCATTTTGATTTTATTGTGATTGGTGGTGGTATAGGTGGTATGTGCGCAGCTGTTTCAGCGGCACGTCTGGGACTGAAGGTAGCTTTGGTCAATGACCGCCCAGTATGGGGAGGAAATAACAGTTCGGAGATTCGTGTCCATCTTGGCGGACATGTCAAGATAGGCAGATATCCTCGATTGGGGCAAATGCTCTGTGAGTTCGGACCTTCGCATAAAGGAAATGCTCAGCCTGCTGCCAACTATGAGGACGGCAAGAAAGACTCGTTCCTTCTGGCTGAGAAGAATCTCACCCTGTTACCCAACTATAGGGCTGTACGTGTAGAAAAACAGGGAGACAGAATTTCTGAAGTCATCATACGGCATGTGGAGGACGGAAACCAGCTGATACTGAGTGCGCCACTATTTGCTGACTGTACAGGCGATGCGGCTATAGGCTGGCTTGCTGGTGCCGATTTCTGTATGGGGCGTGAAGGCAAGGCGGAATTCAATGAATCATTTGCTCCTGATGTCGCCGATACACTTGTCATGGGAGCCTCTGTTCAATGGTATTCGATGGAAGGCAAAGAAAAGTTCCCGGAGTTTGATTATGGCATGGGATTCAATGATACCAATTGTGAGCAAGTCACTATGGGCGAATGGACATGGGAGACAGGTATGAATAAAAATCAGATTCTTCAGGCTGAACAAATAAGGGACTATGGCTTGATGGCTGTATATGCTAATTGGAGTTGGCTGAAAAATCATTCTTCAAACAGAGCCCGATATGTTAGCCGCAAACTGGGATGGGTGGCATATCTGGCTGGTAAACGTGAATCTCGCCGCCTGATGGGAGACTATATCTTGAAGGAAGACGATATTCTGAAAAATGTATTCCATGAGGATGCTTCTTTTGCAACGACATGGAGTATTGACCTTCATTTCCCCGATTCTGCCAATCATGTTAGTTTCCCCGGCCGGGAATTTAAGTCTTCTACTATACATCGTCGCCTGAGTGGCCCGTATGATGTGCCTTACAGGTGTCTTTATTCACGCAATGTGAATAACCTGTTTATGGCAGGACGCAACATTAGTGTAACCCATGTTGCATTGGGTACAACCCGGGTGATGCGTACTATCGCCATGATGGGTGAGGTAGTGGGCATGGCTGCCAGTCTGTGCCATCAGCATGATGCGCTGCCACGTGACGTTTATCAGAAATATCTTCTTGAACTTAAAGCTCTAATGCAAAAAGGAACAGGTCGTGCTGATGTGCCCAATAATCAGAACTATAATCGTCAAAGCTTTGTAAAAGTCAGTAAAGCAAAGAGATAAACCAGTGTGTGTGGTTTTTTCTTTCATTATTATTAATTTTGCAGAAGTATTCATGGCATGATAAATCCCAGACATTCCGCAAGGGTGTCTTTATAATAAAGAAACCATAATGAAAAACACAATCTTTTTTTTGCTGATAGCCTGCATGATGCCCACCACCTTGTTGAGCCAGACTATGACTGGTGAGCAGGTTGAGAGAATGTACAAACAAGCGATGGTTCAACTTAGGAAAGAAAACCACGCAAGGGAAATACATGGGAAAGTATATCTTGATAATAGCAGTTACTTTTTGATAAAAACAGCTGACGGCAGAATAGGTGTTGGCAATGTCCAGGGAAGAACTCTCATCAAGCCTGTATATATTAATTATTCCTATATTCATGCTTCTTCTGATGAATATTATATTATCAACTGTAATAGTGGCCAACTGAAAATACGCGTTCCCATGAAACCACGTGAGGGGCATTTCGTCGCCTGGACTGAGGACAAGGGTGACATATATGATACAAACGGTAATCTGGTTGGCTCTTTTGACAAGAGGAAAGGTACCCAATGGTTTTGTGTAGGTAATTATATTGTTTATAATTATAACAAAGTCGATATCGTGGATAAACGCACTCAGTCAGAAAACCCAAACAACTGCATACGTTTTTATTGTTCATCTGGCAAGGAATACAAACTCGGTGTCATCTCGCTGGATGGAGAGAATGTTCTGCCGGCAATTCACGAAAGTCTCACATATTATGAGGCAAGTAATGACACTTCATATACTATAATGAAAGACAACATGGAACTGCACATGCCGCTCAAGCCGCATACTGCCTGTTTTGTCGCTGCCGGACCAGAAGTGGGAGGGCTTTATGACGCTTCTTTCAATTCCCTGTCTACATTTCCCAGTTTTGTACATGCAAAGTCCATGCTTTATGGGAATTGTCTGATTTATAATTACGAATATGGAGGAGCCAAACATGAATACTCATACTCCAAAAACCCGCTTTGTGGATATAGGTTCTACATATCAACTAAAAAAAGCTGTATGGGAATGATGACAACTGACGGAGAAGAGATCTTCGAACCGATTTATTGTGATATTGACCATAATCTGACAAACCACTTTATCATTGTCAAGTCTAAGGCTGCTGGACGTCAGGTCGAGGCGGGGTTTAATACCGAGGATGAGAAAGATTATGTGCCTTTGCGCTATAATTCCGTTTGGCGTTCCAAGGGAAAGGATGGTGTATGGAAATGGCATGTCAGATTGAAGAGGGAAGATACTCTTCAGGTTTACAATCCCGCTGAACCGCCCAAAGTAATTTATGCCAATGCGCTGGACAGCTTGTATGACCATTATTGCTATGAAGAAGGGCTGGCTTTTTATCGTCAGATGAAGAGCCCGTCTGATTATGACAAGTGGATAGCAGCTCATTGTATGTATGAGATAGCCATGGCAACTACACGACCTGTCAGAGTTGTCATATCTTCCTATAAGGAATATAAAACCATTTGGGGAGATGACGGAGAACCCGATTATGCCCATGTCACTTCTCTGTTGACTGAGGCCAAGCAACTGGTAGACGAATATAAGGAAAAGTTAGGCGAGAAAGCCGACTATCGTGTAAAGGCTTTTCCTGAGACATTGGAAGATAACATAAAAGAAACGGCTCAGTTGCATAAAGATTATTTGGAGGTGAAAACTGCTTTTAAGCAAGACATGGATGAGAAGGAAGCCCAACGCCGTGCAAAGATAGAGGCCGCCCAGAAGGAACGCGAGGAACGTATCATTGAGGCATGGGCAAATGCACTTTCTGGTGTTATGAGTACTCAGGTTAACCGCTGGATATCATCCTCATCCTCGTCCTCGTCATCGTCTTCCAAGCAGCCTATACACAGTCATGCTCCTGCAGGGGAAGTTTCTTCTTCGTCATCAGGCAGTTCCTCTTCAAGTAGCGGAGGAGAATTAGTGACAGTTGAGAAACATGAAAAATGCAATGTCTGCAAAGGCTCAGGAAAAATCACCAAGAGCCGTGGACTGGGCAATGACTATCTTACCGACTGTCCATCATGCGATGGTCGGGGTTACAAGATAAGATACGAGAATGTAATGAAGAAATAAAACCGTTACTTGATTGCCGTAAAATCAAGTACGGGTTATTTCAGTTTGATAATATCATTCCATCTCGTTGTCGGGTTTGGACTTCTGTGGTCGTGTTTAATGACGTTGGCAAAAACTTCTGTCTTGACATTATGTAGAGCCTGTTTACGCCCAGCAGGCTCCAGACTGGTTTGACTTTGTTCCTGTTCAATCATAGTCTGCTCTTTCTTTGTATATTGTTGGGAACAAAGTATAATAGTTTCTGTTCCGTGAAACCTGTTGATTCTGTCAATTATCTCATCAAGTCGTTTCATTTTTTGGAACTGGTCAGCATTGATGTCAAACAAATCCTGTTGTATAGGATTATCTGGTTTTATTTCCAAAACAGTCACACCAGCTTTCTTATATAGGAAGCCAGGTTGATATATTTTCCGCAGGACATCTGAGGCGGCTTGAACAATAGTAATGGTGGAGTTTGACGGAGTGAACAACTGTTGTTCCTGATAATTCCTGTATTGAGCCAAATCATTGCGAAATATGTTTGTACTCAGGAAAACTCCTACAGATGATGTTACTGTCCCTTGTTGTCTCAGTTTCTCTGCACATTTTGCAGCATAATTAGAGACATGAGTAGCCAAGCTGTCAAAATCGGGAATCATTCCGTTAAATGAGCGGCTGGTACAGATGGTTTTCTTCTTTGCCATTACCTCATTAGGAACAACGTCTTCTCCATTCAACTCTTGCCATATTCTGACTATGTTGATATTATTGTATTTCATCGTGACCCATTCCTTGTCTAGCTGGGCAAAGTCGTAAGCTGTTTTTATTCCGTCGGATTTTAGTTTGGCTGCATTTTTTCTTCCAAAGCCCCAGACATCTCCAATTGGATAGAGTTTGAGAGCCTTTATCCGCTTCTCATCAGTGTCTATCATGCAACAGTGGCGATAACCCTTATACTTCTTTGCAAAGTGTGAGGCCATTTTTGCCAACGTTTTATTGGGAGCAATCCCTATGCTAACAGGCATTCCTACATACTGGTTTATCTTTTTGTGCAGGTCCTCTCCCCATTTTTTTAAATCCAGGTGATTTTTGTCCTCAAGATACACAAAACACTCGTCAATGGAATAGCGGAAGTATGCAGGGACCTCCTTGCTGATAAGGCTGACAACACGCCCTGTCATTTCAGCGTAAAGTTCATAGTTGCTTGAAAAGACAGCAATTTTCTCATTAGGAAATAGTTGGGCTAACTGAAAATAAGGTGTGCCAGCCTTTATTCCCATCTTTTTGGCTTCATTAGACCGCGCCACGATACATCCGTCATTGTTGGAGAGAACAACAACAGGTTTGTCCTTCAAGTCGGGGCGGAACACCCTTTCGCAGGACACATAACAATTGTCACAGTCTATGATGCCGTACATTTATAGTTTCTCAAAAGTTCTTATCAAATGAATAACTGTTCCCCAGATTTCAAATTCGTCAGGATTGTCAATTTTGTACACAGGAAATTCCGGATTGGCAGGACGTAATTCAATATACCCCTCATTTTTGTGGGTCAAATCCAGGAATTTCATCGTGAAGCCGCCATCCCACCAGGCAACGACTATTGACCCCTGATGTGGTTCTACGGCCCTGTCAATGATAACCCTATCTCCATCCAACAAACCAGCATCCTTCATGCTGTCGCCTTCAATATCTCCGTAAAATGAGGCTTCAGGGTGCTTGATATAGTCTTTGTTGAAATCCAATGTCTCATGCCGATAATCGTCTGCAGGAGAAGGGAAACCAGCTACTATACTTGTGTGTTCCAATTCCAATTTGGTGTCAAAGACACCTTGTCGTATTTTAATGTTACCCATAAATTCGGTTATTATCGATATCGGTTTGTAAAATATGAAGATAATATGGCACTACACTTTACACAGACAAATGAAAGAACGAATGTTCCCAAAACTGACAGGACACAATAAATAGGGTAGTTTGAATAGCAGAACATCATTATTCATCTTCTATGGGACATTCTATGAAATAGAAAATAAAGCTGTTATAGCCAATAAAATATAGTAGTTTGTTATGATTAATGCTTATTATGCGGATGGCATATATAGAAATAAACACAAATAAAAGATGGAAGACGAGAGTATTCATGTGTACTAAATATATGATAAGCATAAGAACGAAGGTAAAAATGCTCATCATAAGTGATGACAGCTTTTCAAAGAAAGAATAGTTGTGTGCCACGATGGCTCCTATAGGAAAGCATAAGATGTTATTGTACCACCATTGTCCGAAGCCCAGTTCTTTCATAATTACCAGATACAATAATGCCAATGCCGAGATAATGAAAATTCTCGTAGAGTTGTTCATTCGGAGTCTAAAAAGCGCAATTGTGATGATATATGTGACTGCAATTACCTTAAAGAACCAGTTTTCAATATTCGGATGGATAGAGAATGTTGCAATCTCTTTAACAATATGCATCGTAAGTTCCTGCCTATTAATGATAGCAAGAACGATAATCTCAACAATCCAGTAGATTAAGAATGGTTCGAGAATGCGTTTTAACTTCCTATAAATATACTGCTTGTCGATAGTCTCTCGTCTGCAAAGCGTAGTAAAGAGGCCAAAACCTGAAAGGAAAAGGAATATGGCAACCCCCATACCACCCCATAATTCTATATATAGGAAATGCAACCATGATGGGAAATAAAAAGAAGCGTCTTCTGTGGGGTATCCATTGTATGTATGACCAATAATAATCATTAACATGGCAATGCCGCGAAGACAATAAGTGTCTTCATATCTTAGAAACTCTTTTACAACAGAGTTGTTCATATTGCTTTATTAAAAAACATTATACTCCCCTCTCTGCCCAGTCGTCACGGTCAAGGTTGCGATATCCGATAGCTTCAGCAATATGTTGGATCTGTACTTTTTCTGAGTTGGCCAGGTCGGCAATGGTGCGGGCGACTTTCATGATTCTGTTGTATGCACGAGCAGACAGTTTCAGGCGTTCCATAGCCATGCGTAGCATATCCATAGAGGCTTCATCGGGTTCGGCATAGATGTGAAGCATCTTTTCGGTCATCTGGGCGTTACAGTGTACACCTTTGATGTTCTTGAAACGCTCTTCTTGAATCTGGCGTGCCTTGATGACCCTTTCACGGATGGCAGACGAAGGTTCTCCCGGTTGCATCTTGGAGAGTTCTGCAAATGGGACCGCCTGTATCTCACAATGGATGTCAATACGGTCCAGGAAAGGACCAGATATTTTATTCATGTACCGCTTTATTTGCGAAGGAGTACAATCGCAGTGGTGGTTGGGGTCGTTGTAATAGCCGCAGGGGCAGGGGTTCATGGCAGCGACAAGCATAATGGAACAAGGGAGCTGTATGTTGTATTTTGCCCTACTGATAGTGATATGTCGGTCCTCCAGTGGTTGACGCAGGGTTTCTATGACGGTGCGGTTGAATTCGGGCAACTCATCAAGAAAGAGTACGCCATTATGTGCCAGACTAATTTCGCCGGGTTTGAATGTTGTTCCTCCGCCACAAAGTCCGACATTGGAAATGGTATGGTGAGGACTTCTGAAAGGTCTCTGGGCTATGAGTGAAGTGTCCGGGGGGAGCATACCAGCCACGGAATGTATCTGTGTAGTCTCCAGACTTTCATGTAAAGACAATGGGGGCAGTATTGACGGCAGTCTTTTTGCCATCATGGATTTTCCGCAACCGGGAGAGCCTATCATGATAATGTTGTGTCCGCCAGCGGCAGCAACTTCTAAGGCGCGTTTGACATTCTCCTGTCCTTTTACATCGAGGAAATCGGCGGAAAACAGTTGTTGATGCTCATAAAATTCTTTGCGGGTATCTACGATGGTCTGATCCAGCACTTCCTTACCATTAAGGAAGTCAATGACTTCAACGATATTGCGTGCACCATAAACCTTGAGTGTATCCACAACAGCGGCTTCACGGGCATTTTCCATAGGGAGGATAATGCCTTTGAAATGTTCTTTGCGTGCTTTGATGGCTATGGGTAAGGCTCCTGTTATGGGACGGAGAGAACCATCAAGTCCCAGTTCTCCCAATAGGATATAATCATGCAGCATATCTTGTGCTACCATTTCATTACAAGCCAGCATACCTATTGCCATTGGCAAATCATATCCCGAGCCTTCCTTGTGGATGTTTGCGGGGGCCATGTTGATAACAGTCTGGTTTGTGGGTACGCGATAGTTGGTGTTGTTGAGGGCAGCCTTGATTCTTTCCTGACTTTCTTTGACAGCATTGTCAGGCAGTCCGACTATGATGAATTTCACGCCGCGACTGACATTGATTTCTATCTGGACGATTGTGGCATTAAGTCCATCTACTGCAGCGCTATATAGCTGGGATAACATAATATGTACAATGATTATTTGATATATTTTTTCAGCGTGTCGATGATGTCCTCTTCCTTGATATCCCTTGCGATAATTATTCCGGTTTTATCGACAAGAATGTTAGTAGGAAGGTATCTTACACCGAATATTTTGACCAGCGGGGACTCCCAGGATTTCATATCACAGACTATGTCGCCTTCTATGGAATCCCTTGCTATTGAGGAGCGGAAACCTATGGTGTCTGTGTCTAAACAGATGTTCAGGACAGAGATTTTTCCCTTGTTTGACCTGATGGTTTTGGAGGCAATAGCAATGGGGCGTACATAATCTCTTCCCCATGTGGCCCAAAAGGATATGAGTGTTAGTTTTGACTTGAAGGTGTCGTTGCTGATGGTTTCCTTGTTCATTGTTGTAGCTTTGAAAGCAGGTGTTTTCTTCCCGGGGCGGCATTGCATGAAGGGTTTCAGTTGGGCATTTAATGCCAATAGTTGTGTCCTCTCGGGAGCTTTTTTTATCATTAGATTGAGCAATGACTCTATTTTCTCTCCATCCAATTCCTTGACATCAAGGAAGTATTTTTGAAAAACAACAAGTGAGGCATAGCTGTCTGGGTGTTTTTTGATAAAATTCTCGGCTTTGAGTCTCCTGACAGCCTCTGATTTCTTGAAAACCTCTTTCTGGAAATCCGACAGCAGTTCGTTTTCTTCACTGCCTGAAATGTTAATGCGATTCAGGTCGCGTGCATCGCCTTTAAGATTAATCGTCTTGCCTGGTATGCCCACAACCATGGTCTCCATGAAATTGGGATATTGTAGGATAATAATTGTTGTGTCGCTTGTCTCCTTGGAAAATGAGAATTTTCCGTTGGTAACTTGTATGGTGTCAAAGGCATCCCATTCAGGCGAATAGCTATATGCATAAAACTGGCCTTGCTTCAGCCCCTTGAATTTTCCTTCTATATGTATGATGCTGTCGTTAGTGCATGAGGACAGCAGACAAACGGCAGAGATAAGCAGGATGAGTAATCGAAGGAAAGTGTTTCTCACAGTCAGTAATGATTCTTTTTTCCGTTTTCCGGAATGGGTGTCTGGATTGTTTCTGAAGTCTGGGAAAGCTATTAAAATTCAACATTCTCCCTCCCGGGATGTTTGGGAGGGAGAATGTTAAGAAGGAAAGGCTTTTTATTTGGTCAGAATCTGGAAGGCTGCGTCTTTTGCAATCTTCTTGAATTCTAAGTCGTTGGCAGCATATTTTGCCAAAGAGGCATCCTCTTTGACTGCTAGTTTCAGATTGTCAAGAGCCAGAGAGTTGTTGTTTGTACGTGCTGCGATGATGGCCTTGAGATAGTAGGTCATGGCATCGGGTTGCTGCAGTGAACTCAACGTGGAGGCAGCGGTCATGTAGTCCTTTGTGAGGAGTTGTGCCAAGCCTGCGCTGTTGCTCTTGATGTCACCAAAAGTCTTGACAGCCTGGGCATACTTGCCTTGCTTGAGATAGAGATTACCCAGAGCCTCGCTTGCAGCTTCACTGGCACTACCTTTGCTCAGGTAGTTTTGAGCAGCGTCAAGGTTGTTGTTAAGCAGAGCGAGAAGACCTGCATTGACATTGGGTTCGGCAGCGCTGTTGTTTGCTTTCAAAGCTTTTGTAATATACTCTTGTGCCTCGGAGAAATTGCCGTTTTTGTAAGCCTGAACAGCGATGTCATTGTATGCGCGGTAATCGTTAGGATAGAGGGCAGCTGTCTTTGTGTAGATTTCTTTCTGCTTGGCAGCGTCTTCTGTCAGTGTGGCTGAGTAGAGCAGTTCCTCAACGCTCAGTTTGCTGGCGTCGTCCTTGTACTGTTGTTCTATCTCATCATCAGAACGGCCGATTAAATCGTAGTTAATAGCGATACGTGCGCGACGTAACTGAGGCAGGATTTCGGTTGCCAAATCGGTGAAGGCAGCAGAGATATTGCGGATTTGTGTTTCGCGCTCTTCAGGATCTTGATACATGGAGAGAACACGAAGGATAACCTCTTTGTCCTGGATATTGGAGGCAGCTACGAGTTTCTGAAAGCCGTCCCAGTCTTCTGCAGTATATTTTGTGTTGATGTCGCTCTCCAGACCTGTTTTCTTTAAGGTTTGTGCCACATAGTTGGCAGTCTCCTTCTCACGGTTCTTGGCAAGGTTGGTGTTAAGGTTCAGGCCGCCGTCAGGAGAGGCATATGCGGAAACTTCGATGTTTTCGAGAGCTTTGCGTTCCTCATCAGCACGGATGTCACGCAGAGTCTGGATAAAGTTCTGTACAGACACACTCTTCAACTCGCTGGTGCGGATTTTAGCCTGTTGGATAAGGAACTGTATAGTAGATTCTTCTTTTTGTTTGATAACATGCTGGTAGGCATCGGGGGCAAAGGCTGCGTTCGCACTTTTCAGTGTACGGTTTACCAATGCTGATGTGGCGAGTACGCCATCGGCGACTTTCACATCGGGTACCTTGTATGTCTTTTTGCCTTTCTTGGCATCAAAGGTCAGATATAATTCACTCTTCTGCATATCTGGAACATACTGGAAGTTGGCCTTCATAGTATAGTTTCCACCTACACGATAAGAGATGGTCTGATTGTTGCCTTCAACTTTTTCTCCCTGGAATGTTGCGGGAGCAGATTGAGCCTGACCACCGGCATAGCGCAAAACGGGAGTAACCGTTACTGTGGCTTTGGTTTTCATGTATTTTTCAGGGAAGCGACCGTTGATAGTGGCTGGGACCTGATCACCAACTGTCTCTAACGGATTAGGTGTAACACTAAAATTGTCTGGAGACAATGCTCCCATCTTGCTGCATGAGGTAAGGGTAAGTCCTGCGATAGAGAGCAGGGCAGCATAGTAAATTTTTCTTTTCATGTTTGGTTATTTGGTTTTAGAATATAGTTCTATTGTTGATATTTAATGCAAAAATAAAAATAAAACTGCATTTTAAGGTCATTTTGCTTTTTAAATTTTGTTTATGATAGTTATGTGAGCCAGGTAAGGTCTAAGTAAGAGGTTTTGGGGATAGTTAAGTCCGATATTGTTGCGATGTTTGGAAAGAGACTGTTGTAGTTTTTGAAACCCAGTCAGGTTGTCGTAGATGAGGAGAAAGTGAGGGGTTTCTTATATTGGCTTCATGTTGTCAATATGAGAAAGAGTCCCGCCGTGCGAACTGTGGCGGGACTCTTTGCTATTATGATTCAGATGATAAGTAGGGTCTTATTATCACCTATTTTCAAATCTTGATTTGAAAATAGGGTTTTTCCCCTTTGATTGAGGATGCCCTTGTGTAAAGGTGGTGTATGGTATGAGCAATCCGTCGAATACATGTACCTGGATGCGGGCCATGTGGTGCTCGAAGAATGAATAGTTACCCCACTCGAAGTACTCGTCCTTGCCTTCCTCGCCTTCACGCCACGGACAGAAGGAAATCATCACGAATTTGCCATTGTTGTAGAAGTAAGCATAGCTCATATCCTGTTCCTGACCTGTATAAGACTCAAACGGTTCGCCGAGAGTACTCTTGGCCTGTCCCACCAGATTGTCAAAGTCGGTCTTGCCGAGTGAACTGTCGTAATACCATATCAGTGCGCCCTTGCCAAGCTTAGGACTCTCAGTAATGTTGAGGGCTCTTGCTGCGGTCTTGCCAGTCAGCCACGGAGTAAAGCTTGGGAAGATGTTCTTGTTGCTTACGTTGGTCAATGCCTGGCCTTTGAAGAGCAACGGCATGGTGAAGTCGGCCTGTACTGTTGAGTTGGGGTCGCTTTCAGTAGGAGTGATTCCTTCTGCGCGTGTGCGGGCAGCGCCTTCTACCTGGAAGCGATAGCTGTCTGTTGAGGGCTGGGTTATTTTTGCCGTAAGTGTGTTGCCGAAAACCTCGGTATACTCTCGCTCGCGACTCTGATAGCAGCTGAAATAAACGTCTTTGTAGTCTGACTTGCCTTCCTTGAAACCAGAAACACCCAGGTTGATGCTGTTGCTCTGTCCCTGTGATTCATCATAGCTATAGATGTTGATTGACAAGGAGTCGTCAACGATGCATACGCCGTTGAAGTCCTCAAAATAGACAGGCTGGATGGTGAAGTCGAATGTCTTGCTGGTACCCGTAACCACTGCTTTGACTGTACCACCGCTGCTGACATCGCTCTTGATATTGATGGTCACTGCCTGGTCTTTTCCGTCGAGGGTAATGTCAAAGGCCTTGATGGTACCGTCGGAGGTGCGTACCTTCAGCAGAGCTGCACCCTTGTAGCTGGCAGGTGCGTTCATAAAGAATTGTCCGTCCTTGTCGCTGTGTACAGTCTTGGTACTCTTGCCATCGTATTCAATCCAGAGGGTAGCAAGGTTATTGCCTTCGCCTTCGTTGACCACCTTGCCGCTGATGTGAGCAAGTGTTGGCAGGTTGATTTCAACTTTATGAGATGTTATCCCTTCGGCTATTGCCGGTATGTTGATTTTTACCTCAGAGTCATAGTTGGCGTAGTCGGCAGAATGTATGGTTACATAAAATGCGGTGTTGGTAGGAACGAATGTCTCTGCCTCACCCTTCACGTTGGTATAGACACTCTTTTGACCGTCTATGTCCACTTTTACGTTAGGAACAACATTGCCTGCCAGATCCTTGACAACAAGCTGGAGGGTAGTGCGGGTCTGAGGATAGTCAAGGTTAACCCATGAGAAGTGGGTAACGGTTCCTACATATACACCGTCCTGCAGGGTGGCTGTGCCTTCCTCTACCCAGAGGCCTGTCTCCTCGTTAAAACTCCACAGAGGAATCTCGTTAGGAGTATTGTCCTTGAACTTGTCGGGGATGGGGAAAGTGAGGGTAGCGGGCTTGCCGTCAGCTAACTGCAGTTTCTCGCCAGTATTGCTGTTTCTCATGTTCACCTCGGTCATACCATAGGAGATGAGCTGAACATCCTGACCATTACTGTTTACTGCTGCGAGGTCACCGCCGGGCATCAGTTCAGCAAAATTCTCCTCGTCAGGATTCAAATAGGTCATCTCGGCAGACACATAGCCAGTTGCGGGTGTGCCGCTCTCCGTTTTGAAACCGTCAGCCTGGAAAGACACCTTCATCTTGCTTTGGGTTTCCATATAGGTTGGATTGGCTGAGTTGAAGTAATTGCTGGTGATATTTTCTCCACCGCCCCATTGATAGTTCATAGCCACTTCCCATACGTCACCGGCTAAGGTCTTGGCAGCACGGGTAACCTTAGTATAACCGTCAGCCTCGAAAGTGACAATAGTACGGCCATTGACGCTGTTTACAGTTTCAAGGATAAAGCCGCCGTCGGCTCCGGTCGTAACCGATGTAGTGCCCGAGGTGACGGTTACACCCTTGATGGCATTGCCTTCCTTGGTTTTGACGAAACCTGACAGGGCTGCCATCTTCATGTTTGCCGGATTGACGGCAGTACCTGGCTGTATTGTTCCTGAGCCATTTCCTCCACCTGTGGGAGAGTCGTCACTACTTGAGCATGATGTCAGCGAGAATGCTCCAATGAAGAGGCTGACAAGCAATAGATTTAATTTTTTCATAAGCGTGTCATTTCTTTACAAGACCAATCCAGTGCATACTGGTCTCAATTTCTTGTTTAATAATTCTTTTGTATAGTCGCGCACACTGGCGCCCCCGTGAAAACATTCGGAGAGATAAACGCGGCATGTTCACTTCTCATGCAAAAATATTCTTTTTCATCTGTGTGTGGAGTGTCAAATTCACAATTATTTTTCTCAAATTCACAATTTCTGCGTACTGTTGCCAGCCAAGCCTGCCTTCAGGCAGGCTTAATGAGTCCAGAGTGGACTTTGTAGATTGAAAGGTCTTTTGTCAATCATAAACATTACTCACCAGCAAATACATTGTCTTAGCTCTGTACTGCATCAACTCCTTTATCAGCAGGAAGTTGCAGATAAAACCCTTCATGGTGTCATTTCACAACGGCGAGCCGATGTCTTCGTAAGCAAAAATGAACTTCTTAAACCCCGTTTAACCATCAAAAAATTGTCCTTTTTGGTACTTTAAAGTACAGAAATGGACAAAATCGGGCTTTTTTCGTGTTTTCAAGCCTTAAAAACGGACGCTCATTTT
>ONKB01000082.1 GCA_900318305.1 uncultured Prevotellaceae bacterium
TCGTGTGTCATAATTGCTTGCTTATTCGTTACGTTATTTTGTGCTATTTTGTATTCGTCTGCAAAGGTATGGAACATATCTGTGGGAAGCAAGGAAAAGATATAAACAGCTACGTACATCAAGTGAGTGACAGCTCGTTATCCCCATTATTATTTTTCAACACCCCCTTTTTCAACAGCCTCATTAGCCAAACCACAGCCATCAACTCCAGCAAGACACAAATCGGATATAAATCGTTCATAATCACCATTTCAACAAAACAGTAATCTCCTAATACACCCCAATCATATGCCATATATATAATCACACTCATAGTTGCCACAAAGAACACAAAATACCATATAACACTATGTTTCCAGAATTTTACTGTTCCGTACCCGTGGCGAATTACAAGAATGGCTCCTATGATACCTACACCTACTATGTCAAAAAACAAGCACTCAAACTCGGCAAAAGCCACTTTCATTCCTGACGGGAAAGCATACCCCCAGAAATTTGGGAACAAAAGCTTAGCTACACTTCCAGCAATAAAACCGCTTATTAACGCTGCTACTGGCTGCATCAATATCCAGCCAATAATAAATAATGGCCACCATTTATTATTTCTTCTCACTTCAACTTGTTTCTCCTGTGTTTTTTTACGCAATAGGAATGCATGAAACTTCCTCATTAACCAGACCAATGCCGAAAGCAACAACATGGAGAATAACGGGAATAGACAACTAATTAGCAAAGACTTGGCTACTGCAAAATATGAATAAAAAGTATTTGTTGATGCCAAGTACACAGTATATCCTACAGCCATCATTACAACAGCCAGATACCACCACCAAAAGTGACGTCTTAATGTCCTACCCCATCTATGCCGACACACAAGTATGTATCCTATTATTAATATAGCTAAAGCTTCACACGACATAACCTTATAGTATGCCAGCTCAAACTCTATACCAGTACTTGTATAACATAGATAACCTGTAAGTTCCGGTCGAAATAATCCGTGTAAACATACAGACAATACCCATGATAAAACCACAACAAAAAACCACACAAACAAAAATGCTGTATATTTCAGTATCTTCTTCGCCATATCGTTAATTATTAAGCGTTAATTTCGTTATCCGCTTCTGCCGCAACGGAATGCTGCTGAACATCCGACGAAGCCGTCTTGAACCCGATATGTTTGTCTTCGGTAGTTTCCTTCTTCTGGCCAAAGTCACGGCGGAACTGTGCAAAGTCACGGCGGGCATAGTTCTCATTGTTAATCAGCATGTCGAGGATGGATTTCATTCCGTGATAGAAGTCCTTAATGTTCCTGACATCTGTAGCGTAATAGCACAGGCAGGTGTCGTCATAGGCGATATTCGGAGTACGGGTGCTGGTATGCGTTGCCCTCCCCATGACGGCATCCATGACAAACGGATGTACCTCATCCATACCGTCCACGATATAGTAGTCTGCTATCGTCACCCTCGCATACCTTTTCCCGAACTGGCTCACATCGAAGTGAATCACGAAACATTCCTGCCGGTAGGTGATTACGATACGGCCTTCCTTCATCTCATTCTGGAAGCCGTCTTTATTCAACAGCTTGACCAGCTGACGTTTCATCTTGTCAAAATCCATTTGGACTCTGTCCTTCCAGTTCTGGTTTGCCAACTCAATGAGCGTTACCCAGAACAATGACCCAATAATTGCATAAAGTATTGTCATAGTGCTTGCTATTTAATGGATTATTAATTTCTGCTTGTCATTTCTGAATCATATTGCCACCTGCAATGCTCACAGATGGTAAGGTCGCTTGCCACACCGCATAGGTTTTCCCACGTATATGACGGAGATCTGAAATGAATCTCCTTTTTATGGCGACCGCACCAGATACACCTTGAGGGCAACTCCACAGCTCTCTCATCGATACACTCCTCAACATCCTTCCACGGGAATACCCCTCTACCCACATCAACCTTCTGCATTTGACCAACAAAACCAAAATGTCGGTTTGCGACCCAGAGTGATGTCAAAAGAACAACTACAGCGCCCAAAACAATAAGGATTACTTTCTTTTTCATAACATTAGGTATTATTCTTCATCTAATCAAGAACGAGAACTTATCGAAGTTCTTTAGGGCAATACCGGTTCCTCTTGCCACAGCGCGAAGCGGGTCTTCTGCTATGCTGACAGGAAGTTTGGTCTTGGCAGAAATGCGTTCATCCAGTCCTCTCAACAATGCCCCACCACCAGCCAGGCAAATGCCTGTTTCATAAATGTCTGCAGCAAGTTCCGGCGGAGTGATTGCCAGCGTGTGAAGGATAGCCGATTCGATAGCACCGATAGAGCGGTCAAGGGCATGGGCAACTTCCTTATAGTTTATGGCCACCTCCTTGGGCAAGCCAGTCAGAATATCACGGCCTTTGGTTCGGAAGTTTTCCGGTTCTTCTTTCAGCTCACTGATGGCGGAGCCAGCAGCGACTTTCAGTCTCTCGGCCATAGGCA
>ONKB01000084.1 GCA_900318305.1 uncultured Prevotellaceae bacterium
CACCTTGCGGAAGCCGCAAAGATTAGTGTGGTGCCTCATAGCCTTATTCGTTTGGCTGATGGAAAACTGGGATATATCACAAAGCGTATTGACCGTACCAAAAATGGTGAGAAGATAGATATGGAAGACATGTGTCAACTCACGCTGCATCCTACGGAATACAAATACAAAGGTTCGTATGAACAGATTGCGAAGACAATCTTGCAGTACAGCAACACACCAAAACTCGATCTTACGAATTATATGCAGTTGTTGCTCTTCTGTTTTGTCACTGGCAATAACGACATGCACCTGAAAAACTTCTCACTTTACCGACCAATGGAAGGTTATCAACTAACACCAGCTTATGACCTACTGAATGTTGCCATTGCCAATCCAAAGGACAAGGAAGAATTGGCACTTACTCTTGCGGGAAAGAAGACGAAACTCCGCTTGGCAGACTTTCTGAATGCTGCAAAGACAATGGGACTGGAAGAAAATGTAGTACAGCGTCTCATTACAGAGCTTCATAAGGCACTTCCCAAATGGCAACAGCTCATAAAAAATTCCTTCCTCAGCGAAGAGCATAAACAAATGTATGAGGAACTTATAGTTTCCAGATTGGACAGGTTATAGATACAAACTCGAGTATGATTTCATACTCTATCCCAGTATTATGGATAAAGATTCTCACAGATACACGTTTTTATGCAGACAGATAAGCATAATTGGAATAAATAGAGTACCTTTGCACTTGATTTTAAATCAAGGCATATATAAAACACAATAAATCATGAAAAAACAGATTTTTCTTTTTATCCTGCTGCTCAGCTGTTTTTCCAGCAGCAACGGGCAAGGTTTAGCCGAGCAGGCAAAAAAAGACTTAGTGGAAAACAGTAAGTTTGGTGGTTTCGTCATTGGGCGTGCCGCTTTCAACGACCGTGACCTCAGCGGGGCAAACAAGTATCACAGCAACTTTGACTTGCGCCTTGTGCGTGGTTATGTTGACGGCAAAATCCTGAACTTCCAGTACAAGCTCCAGTTAGAGTATGAAGGTTATGGCGGTGCCAGCGAGAAAGGTCCCCATATCGTTGACGCATGGGGTGAATGGCAGAAATTCAAGTTCTTCCGCATCAAGTTGGGCCAGTTCAAGCGCTGCTTCACATTTGAGAACCCGACAAATCCGTGGGACATCAGCTTCGGCGGTTACTCTCAGCTCTCAGACAAACTGGCTGGCATGAACGACCGTATCGGTGAGCACTCAAGCGGCGGACGTGACGGTGGTGTCCAGATTCAAGGTGACTTGCTGCCTTCCCGCAAGGACGGCCACGGTTTCGTTCACTATCAGATAGGCTTGTTCAACGGACAGGGCATCAACCACAACGATGTCAACAACCACAAGGATCTCATCGGCAACATTGCCATCTGTCCAATCAAAGACCTTTCTATTGCGTTCTTTGGATGGCATGGCAAATATACGAGCAACAATATTACTGTTGACCGCAACCGTATGGCCTGGGGTGTGAAATACGCAGGCCCGTTCACCGTACGTGTTGAATACGGCGTTAGCGAAGGTCACAAGATTTCTGATTATGCTGCTCCCGGCGTACTCAATCCCAACACAAGCGACAAAGCCGACGCCTGGTATGCCATGGCAGCCGTTCCTGTCACAAAAGACAAGAAGCTCAAAGTTCAGGGCAAATGGGATGTTTACCGCGATGGCAAGACCTGGGCAAAGGCAAAACGCATCTATGCCGCTGGTGCTGAATACTATTTCACCAAGAACTTCAAATTACAAGGAAACTATTCCTTCACTTGCGACAGGAGCACCACTCTCGACAGCCACTACAACGCTTTCGACTTGCAACTCTACTGGCGCTGGTAGAATATTTCCGGCATGAAGAAATACAGCCCTTGCATCGTGAGTGTACTGATTTTGGTCGGTACACTCACGATTTGTCTTCCCACACAAGCCAAACGAGACAGAAACAGCCTGAGGCTGCTCTACTGGAATATCCAGAACGGCATGTGGGACGGACAAAGCGACAATTACAACCGCTTTGTGGAATGGACCAAAGCCCAGAATCCTGACATCTGCATATGGTGTGAGGCACAAAGCAAATGGAAGACCAATACTGCCATCCTTATGGAGAAGCAGGAGCGCTATCTTGTTGACAACTGGGATGTACTGGCCCGACGCTACGGACACAAATACATCTACATAGGAGGGCATCATGACGACTTCCCGCAAGTCATCACCTCCAAGTATCCCATCCACAACAAGGCTCGCATCTTAGGGAACAAGAGCGACACCCTTGTATGCCACGGGTGCGGATGGGCAACAGTTGAGAAAAACGGGAAGACCCTAAACTTTGTCACCGTCCACACCTGGCCTCAGCGCTATGGATATGGTGTCAAGAAGGAAGACCGCCAGCGCAGCAGCGAGGCTCACGAAGGAGATTATTTCCGGCGGACAGAGATGGAGTATATCCTCAACCACACGATAGGGCTATGCCCCCATGGGGAGAAAGAGCTATGGATGATGCTGGGTGACTTCAACGCCTTGTCACCACTGGACAACGATGTCTATAAACTGCCGGAGAACAGTTCGGAGTTTCTGGTTCACAACTATATACTGAAACATTCCCCGTATATTGACGTCATCAAGGAGAAGCATCCTCACCAATTCAAGCCGACCTGGGCAGACGGGAAACAGCGCATCGATTTTGTATATGCTACCCGCCCGCTCTACAACATGATAAAGACTGCCACAGTCGTATGGGACAACTACACAACTCCCGTGCGCAACTCCGAGAAGACAGGCGGCTTCTACTTCTGGAGGCCAGCCGACCATCTGCCCATCATGATGGATTTAGATTTGAGCATCCAATAAAACGACAAACAAGAACAGACTCCCAAAAACTTTAACCCTTGAAGACAACGATGACAAAGCATTTATTATGGGTATGTCTTCTGACAGCATTACCCTCAGCAGGAAAACACATCCTGTTGGAAAGAACTCTGGACAAATCGGATTTCTTCCCAGGCACAGAACGCAAGTATTGGGTCTATGTGCCTGAGCAGTACAAAGACGGAGACACAGCCTGTCTCTACATGGCCTTTGACGGTGTGTCATGCAATGCGCCACAGGTATTTGACGAACTGATTGCAGAAGGCAAAATGCCTGTCACCGTCGGTGTATTCACCGAACCGGGCAAAGTCAGGAACAGCCGCAGGGAAATACTGCGTTACAACCGTAGCAACGAGTATGACATGACGGACGACCGCCTTGCCCTGTTTCTGGAGAAAGAGCTGCTGCCTGCCGTTGAAGCCATCACGACTCCCGACGGACGCCGCATAAGACTGTCGCACAAGGCAAGCGACAGAGCCATTTACGGAGCAAGCAGCGGCGGTATCGCCTCGTTCAACATTGCATGGCAACGGCCTGATATGTTCAGCCGCATCTTCAGCGCCGTAGGCACATTCGTCTCTTTCCGTGGAGGAAATGACATGCAGGCATTCGTGCGCAAGACCGAACCTCTGCCCTTGCGTATATTCCTGCAAGACGGCACCAAAGATGCCTGGAATCCCCTGTTTGGAAGCTGGTATGAGGCCAACCGCATGCTGGAATCGGCGCTGCAATTTGCCGGATATGAGTTGAAATGCGACTGGGGCGACAGCGGTCATAGCGGTGCCCGCGCCGCAGAGATATTCAAGGATGTCATGACATGGCTCTGGGAAGGATGGCCGGCAGCGGTTAAACCGGGCATAACCAGTAACAACTTGTTGGAGCCTCTTCTTATCCCGGACGAAACATGGCAACATGATGACGCCGTCAGGAAAAACCCGAACAAGCGCAACAAATATGACGCCATTTACCCTGACGGCACCCTTGCCGTAAGGCACAAGGACGGCACAAATTGTCTCTGGCAATATATTATTGATGAAAACGGCAAGGAATCCTACGGACAACGCTTCTATTGGCTTCACACTATGGACAACACGCCTGCGAAGGTAGGCCCCATGGCGTTTGACGCTAACGGGAACCTGTTTGTCACGACCTCCATAGGCATACAGATTTGTGACCAGAACGGACGTGTACGCGGCATCCTGAGATGGCTGAAAGACATTGCGTGGCCCGTCAAGACTATATGGATAGAAAACGGGGCCATCCGCATTACCGATGCCAGGAACAAAGGCTTTGTCAGGAAGATGAACATACAACAACCCCAAAAGGGCGTGCGTCCCAAATCGCAAGGACAAGGATAATGATGATGGAACTAACTTTTTCAAAGGAAATCACAACGGTGTGTCCTGAACTATGTGTAGCTGTCATTGAGGCGGCAGTTGTCAACAGCGAGCACAACGATGCTCTATGGGAGGAGATTTACCAGGAAGAAAAACGCCTGGCGGAACACTATACCCCTGAGAGCTTAAAAAGCCGCTCTGGCATCGAAGCCACCCGTAAGGCATATCGTGCGCTCGGCAAAGACCCCAGCAGATACCGCCCTTCCAATGAGGCATTGGTCAGGCGTTTCCTTCAGGGAAAACATCTCTACGAAATCTCCACTTTGGTTGACTGCAACAACCTTGCCTCCATGCGTTGGGGATACAGCATCGGTGGATTTGACCTGAACAAAATCCAAGGCACCACACTAGAACTCGGTGTAGGACGTGAAGGAGAGCCTTACGAGGGTATCGGCCGCGGTCCTTTGAACATAGAGCACCTCCCCGTCTATCGTGACAACACGGGAGGCATAGGAACTCCCACCAGCGATCATGAGCGGACAAAAATCTCTCTGGAGACCAAACGACTACTGTTTCTCATCAACGGGTATGACGGAAACGAAAGCGACACAATGGCATGCGGCAGGGATTTGCAGGACCTGCTTCGCCGCTTTGCCCACAGTGACGGCGGAACCCTAAGATTGTTCAGGGCGCAGGCATAACACCCATTAGGAAAATACCTCTCTCAGGACTTCAATAGATTTCAAGACGGGGAAATAAGGAACATGCAGGCGATAGTAGGCGTTAATTAAGTCGAGCAAACGGCTACGCTGAGGAGTGGAGAAGCAGAAAAAGCGCATATTGTTAAAATCCATGCGAACCAGAAGACGCACAAATGCCGCCTCACGTCCTTTCAGATAATAGCCATGTGCAGGCACCTGCATGGCATAGGAGGCATCCTGCATATCGAAAACCGCCCCAGACATATAATCAGATATATTGGGCATGATGCCCAGAAACATTGTCAGGCGCACCTGCAAGGCTAAATGGAAATTCGAGAATCCTCGTTCCGCCATGTCAAGCCACTGGAGAGACGAGGCCAGATATTCGTACAAACCCTCATTGGCCTGCTCTTTACGCAAAGCATAATACAGGAACTCCGAAAGGAAAGATGCCATGGCTGCCTTCACAGGGTCATAGGGCAATCTCGAATAGGGATAACAGCAATGTACATGGCGGACAACAGCCAGCGACTGATTCTCCTTGTAATCCCATTCTATCTCCAACAGGTTAAGAGGCTGGAAAAGAATACTCATGTCGCCCACACTTCGTGTCTTAGACTTGCGCACGACAAATGACACGCTTCCTTTAGCCTCAGTATAAAGACAAGCTATATCGGAAGTGTCATTGTGTCTTAACCTGCTCAGGACCAGCGCACGTGATTTGACTAACATCTTTCCTGTTTTCAAACGCTACTGCAAAGCTACTATTTTTTTGCCAATGGCTACAACATGGGCTCTGTATTTGAGAAGATTTGTGCTACAGTATAAGAGTTCAAGGGGTTCAAGAGTTTAAGTAGTTCAAGGTGCTTAATCGTCATTTTTCCGGCTATTAGGTCGGCAACAAATAACTTTTAACCAGACATGACCATTATTCATGATTTGTTTTTGTATATTTGCGTAAATATTTCTCCATCATGATTATTCCAAGAAATCTCACCATGGCACGCATAGCCATGGCTTATGTATTGTTCCTGGCCCTCAACCTCGGTTCCCAGGCCGTCAGAGTATATGATTTAAGATGCGAAATGATGCAAAATCCCTGGGGAGTTGACAACCTGACACCGGCATTGAGCTGGAAAATTGCCACAGACCATAACGGCATCAAGCAGAAAGCCTATCAGATTCTTGCCGCTACTTCTGCGGAACTTGTAAACGAAAAAGACGCCAATCTATGGAATACCGGCAAAGTCAGTTCCGAGCAGAGCATCTGGGTCCAATATGCCGGCAAGAAACTCTCTTCGGGCAGCGTGGTTTACTGGAAGCTCAAGGTATGGGACGAGACTGGCGCGGAATCCAATTGGAGTGCCACAGGGCGTTTCTCCGTGGGACTGCTGGAAGCATCTGACTGGAATGGCAAATTTATCGGCATGGAGCGGGCAGACACGACGGCATCACCTATGCTGAGAAAGACTTTTCAGGTAACTGCGAAACAGAAGAATGCTTTTCTCCATATTTGCACCTTGGGTTATCATGAGATTTACATCAACGGCAAACCCATCAGCGACGATGTGCTTGCTCCTTCCGTAGTAGAATATGCCAAACGATACCATAGCATGAGCTATAATATCAGCCCGTTTCTCAAAGAGGGTTCTAACGATATTGTTATCTGGTTAGGCAAGGCTTGGTATGACGCTTCGACAAAAGGTGTCATCGGGAAAGGTCCTTACACCAAGGCACAAATAGACATCGTTGACGGCTCTAAACGTAAAACCATTGTCGCTACCGACAAGACATGGCGTGCAAGAAAGAGCGGATACTACTTCCCAGGCTCATGGTCAAGGGTGAAATTTGAGGGTGAGGATGTTGTAGCCAGCGAACTCCTGACAGACCTCTCTTCCGAGAGCCTTGACAAAGCTACCTGGCAGGATGCCTATGAGGCACCTGTTCCCGAAAGACCCATTTCCCCCATGACTTGCGAGCCAAATAAAATCCAGGAGAAAATCAAACCTGCCAGCATCAGCCGTTTCACCAGGAAAATCTGGATGGCAGACATGGGGAAAAGCATCGTGGGCTGGACAAAGATAAAATTCGGCAAATTGCGTAAAGGACAAAAAATAGATATCAGCTATTGTGACATGCTGGGTCTAAACGGCGATTTTGAGGCTGGCGTGTTCACCGACCACTATACTGCCAGCGGCGAAGGTGAAGAAACCTTCTGCAACAAATTCAATTATCACGCCTACCGCTATATCAAGATAACCGGACTGGACAAGATGCCAGAACTTGACGACATCACGGCCTACTCCATCTACACTGGATATGACACCAAATCCTCCTTCGTATGCAACGACGCTGACATCAATGCCATACACAATATGGTACATTACACTTTCAAATGCCTGACCCAAAGCGGCTACATGGTCGACTGCCCCCATCTGGAACGTCAGGGATACGGAGGTGACGGCAACGCCTCTATCCTCGCAGCACAAACTATGTATGAGCTTTATCCCTTGTATACCAACTGGATACAAGCCTATGGCGATGCGCAGGAAGAAAACGGAGACCTCCCACATGCTGCTCCTGTGGCGCACCGTTGCGGCGGCGGTCCGTTCTGGTGTGTATTTATTGCCAATGCGCCCTGGCAAACATATCTGCAATATGGTGACAGGGACATACTTGAGGATTACTACCCCCATATGCAGCGCTTCCTGCGCTTTGCAGAATCTTACATGGAAAACGGGCTGGTAACGCTCAACAACCGATGGCCAAACACCAACCGGCGGCACTGGTTCCTTGGAGACTGGGCCCTGCCAAACGAAGAGCACCAGCTTCATACCAGGAGTATTGATGAGGTGAACAGTTGCGCCCTCAGCTGGGCATACAGCATCATGGCAAAAATAGCCAAAGTACTCAACAAAACAGAGGACCATGTAAAATACACGCAGAAACATCAGGAGATGAACAAGCTCATTCACAAGACATTCTACAATCCGTCAGAAAAGACCTATGCCTCGGGCTTGCAATTAGACCTTGCCTTCCCTCTCTTTGTCGGAGCCACTCCGGAGGAAGTAACCAAAGATATAAACCAATCACTGAAAAATATTACCTACAATAGGTTTGAAGGCCATTTCTTTACCGGTTTAGTCGGCATACCAATCCTTACACAATGGCTTACTCGTGCAGGAGAAGCCCAGTTGATGTATGACATGCTCAAACAGCGCAGTTTCCCAGGATATCTTTATATGATTGAGAACAATGCCACAACAACGTGGGAACATTGGAATGCCCGCCGCAGCCGCATCCACAATTGCTATAACGGCATCGGCTCATGGTTCTATCAAGCTCTCGGCGGTATTTTGCCCGATGAGCAGCAACCGGCATACAAGCATTTCCTTATCAAACCCCAAATCCCCGACGGCATTACATTTGTACGGACATCCCAACCCACACCCTATGGTAACATCAGCGTTGACTGGACAAAGTCAGAACAAACCTTCGACCTCAAAATAGAAATTCCCGCAGGGACAAAAGCAACCATTGAAGTACCTTTCAAAGCTGTCTCCGCAGAAATACCTCCATCAGGTCTTATCAGATATGGTCTTGTATATGACGAGAAACAACGGGACCGCAAAACAGACACTCCAGCCACCCAATATGCCCCCGACAAACCCATTGAATTAGAAAGTGGAAAATATCGCATCTTATACCACTTAAAATAAGGACAACCAGAAGAAAAAGATAAAAATATTTGTCAAAAACTTTGCCGAGTAAAATAAAACTTATATCTTTGCACTCGCAAAAGTGAGCGGCTTTCCGAAAGGAGGTCAAAAACAGCTAAAAGGCGGTCTATTCGTCTATCGGTTAGGACAAGAGATTTTCATTCTCTAAAGGGCGGTTCGATTCCGCCATAGACTACAGGAAAAATATAAAAATAGAAAATGGCAAATCACAAATCATGTCTTAAGAGAATTCGTCAGACGAAGACTCGTACAGAGCATAATAAATATTATGCTAAAACCATGCGCAACGCAGTTCGTAAACTCCGCGCAACTACAGATAAAGCCCAGGCAGAAGAGTTGCTGCCAAAGGTATCAAAAATGTTGGACAAACTCGCAAAGACCAATATCATTCATAAAAATAAGGCTGCTAACATCAAATCGAGTTTATCTTTACAGATTAACAAAATGGCTTAATTCGAACATTTATTCGATTAAAGCAGACATATATAGGTCGGGCATAAGTCCGACCTTGATTTTTAAAACAAGCCTATACATCATACCAAGAAAAAATGGAAGAAGACATCACCGTCAAACAACTTAAAAACGTTGTTGTACTGTTCTCTGGAGATTCGGGGGACGGAATGCAGTTAGCCGGAAACATCTTTTCCGCCGTATGCGCCATTTTGGGTGACGACATTTGTACCTACCCGGATTATCCTGCAGAGATTCGCGCCCCGCAAGGAACTTTGGGAGGCGTTTCCGGATTCAAAATCCATGCAGGAAAGGATGTTATGACCCCTGGTGACCATTGCAATGTACTGGTTGCCATGAATCCCGCTGCTTTGAAGCGCATGAAACATTGTCTGATGCCCAGTTCCGTCATCATCATCGACGTTGATACTTTCAACCCCACAGAACTCCAAAAAGCAGAGTTTGTCACGGACAACCCCTTTGAGGAACTGGACATCAAGAATGAAGTTATCGCAGCGCCCCTCTCAACTATGTGCCTGAACAGTCTGGAAAGCATGGAAGACATGCCAAACAAGAACAAGTTGAAATGTCGCAATATCATGGCCCTCGGCTTGGTTTGCTGGATGTTTGAGCGGCCTCTTGATCATGCAAAGAAAATGATACAGGAAAAATTTGCCTCCAAGCCCGACGTGGCAGAAGCAAATATCCGTGTATTGCAAGACGGTTACAATTACGGACACAATGTTCATGCATCCATCGCAGTACACTACAAGATAGAGCCAAAGACCCCCCAGAAAGGCACTTATACCGAAATAAACGGCAACAAGGCCCTCTCGTTCGGTTTAATCGCCGCTGCCGAGAAATCCCAACTTGAACTCTTTCTGGGTTCATACCCTATCACTCCTGCCACAGACATTCTTCACGAATTGGCAAAACACAAATCACTGGGAGTTAAGACCGTTCAATGCGAAGATGAGATTTCTGGATGCTGCATGGCCATCGGTGCTTCCTATGCCGGAGACCTGGCAGTAACATCAACCTCGGGACCTGGAATCTGCCTGAAAAGCGAAGCCATGAATCTGGCTATCATGGCAGAACTGCCATTAGTAGTAATTGACGTTCAACGCGGCGGTCCGTCAACGGGTCTTCCCACAAAAACCGAGCAAACCGACCTTTTACAGGCTTTGTTCGGGCGCAACGGCGAAAGTCCCATGCCTGTTGTCAGCGCCGTCACCCCGGCAAATTGTTTTGACACAGCATACATGGCATGCAAGATTGCCGTTGAGCACATGACACCAGTCATTGTTCTATCGGACGCCTTCATTGCCAATGGTTCTTCCATCTGGCGTATCCCTGACCTGAAAGACTATCCTTCCATCACGCCACATGACGTTACAGCCGACATGGCCGGGAAGTGGGCACCTTACCTCAGAGATCCTCAGACATTGACACGTTTCAGAGCAATCCCTGGCACAGAGAAATTCTGCCATGTCATCGGCGGTCTGGAAAAAGACAGCGAAACTGGGAAAATCAGCTATGAGCCCCAGAACCATGAATCAATGGTTGAAAGCCGTCAGAAGAAAGTAGAGTTGATTGCCAAAGATTTGCCTGAACTCATCGTCAAAGGGGCACAAGACGCAGATACCCTTATCGTGGGCTGGGGTGGCACTTACGGTCATCTGCTCGAAGCATTGACTCTCCTGACAGAGAAAGGAGAAAAAGTGGCATTGGCACATTTCCAGTGGATCAATCCTCTCCCCACAAACACCGAGAAAGTTTTGCGCTCATATAAGAAAATCATTGTTGCAGAACTTAACAGCGGACAATTTGCCGCTTACCTGAGAATGAAATTCCAGAACCTGCCATACATGTACCAAATAAATTGCATACAGGGGCAGCCTTTTACGGAAGACGATTTAACTGAACAAATAACCAAAATAATTAAAGAGAAATGATTGAAGAGACAAAATTAACTGCAGAGGACTTCTCCAACGGTGTCAAAGGACGTTGGTGTGCTGGTTGTGGTGATTTCGGAATCCACAGTTCTCTTAAAAAAGCCATGGCAGAAATCGGAACGCCACCATCAAAGACTGTTGTTATTTCAGGTATCGGTTGCAGTTCCCGCATGGCTTATCACCTTAACGGTTATTGCTTTCACACCATTCACGGTCGTCCCATAGCTATCGCCTCAGGATGCAAGATAGCCAATCCGGAAATGAATGTCTGGACCATCTGCGGTGACGGCGACAGCATGGCTATTGGAGGAAACCATTTCATCCATGCCCTCAGACGTAATGTCAACATCAACATTGTCCTGCTCAACAACAGAATATACGGTTTGACCAAGGGGCAGTATTCCCCGACTTCTGAAAGAGGATTTGTCTCCAAGTCTTCTCCATACGGAACTGTAGAAGATCCCTTCCGTCCGTCAGAACTGATTATCGGCGCCAGCGGCGAATTCTTTGCTCGTTGCGTAGCCACTGATGGCCCTGGCTCAGTTTCAGCCCTCATAGCTGCTTCGAGGCACAAAGGAACAGCTGTCGTAGAGGTACTGACAAACTGTGTCACATTCAACAACGGCTCTTTCGACAGAATTTACTCCAAGGAAAACCGTGAGGACAATGCCCTCTATCTGGAACATGGCAAACCCATGCTCTTTGGCAAGAACAAGGAATATGGTATCGTTCAACACGGTTTTGACCTTAAGGTAGTTGAAGTTGGAAAAGGCGGTTATACATTAAAAGACATCCTTGTGCACGATGCCCATTGCACAGACCGCACCCTGCACACCAAATTGTCTTCACTTGAAGGTCCTAACTTCCCTCTCGTCTTAGGCGTCATACGTGATGTTGCCATCCCCACATACGAGGAAGAAGTCGAGAATCAAATCAAGGAAATCAGCTCCAAGAAAAAATACCACAACTTCGAGGAGTTAATCAAGACTCAAACCACTTGGACAATCGAGTAAGCAGACAGAATACTCTTTTTTAAATATCACCTCCCAAGAAACCATACTCTTGGGAGGTTTTTTCAGCCATTTCCCATTCCCACGCTGACAAAAAAAACGACAATCATTCCTTAACCAACATCATTATTCTGCCGGGCAGAAACCAACGGAATCATAACAGATTAAACTATCAACAGAAGCCTTTATTTTCCTTCTTCCTTTAATTGCCGCGGAATCTTATTTCACCAGAAAAAAACGAAAAAAACACATCATTTTTCGCTCAATTTTTAGGGCAAATTCCAAAGAAATTATTAACTTTGTATGTAACGAACTTAAAGCTATTTACATGGACAATCAGCAAAATGCAGGTGCCAATTATTCTGCCAGTAACATCCAGGTTTTAGAAGGACTTGAGGCTGTTCGCAAGCGCCCTGCGATGTATATCGGTGATATCAGCGAAAAAGGACTTCACCATTTAGTTTATGAAACTGTTGACAATTCTATTGACGAGGCTCTTGCCGGTTATTGCTCCCACATAGAAGTCACCATCAACGAAGACGGCTCCATCACCGTACAGGATGACGGTCGCGGTATTCCCGTTGACATACACCCCAAAGAGAAAGTTTCAGCTCTGGAAGTGGTCATGACTGTACTCCATGCCGGAGGCAAATTCGACAAAGGTTCCTATAAGGTTTCCGGTGGTCTCCATGGCGTTGGCGTATCCTGCGTAAACGCACTTTCAAAGAAGATGATTTCACAAGTATTCCGTGACGGGAAAATCTATCAGCAGGAATATGCCTACGGCAAGCCACTCTACCCCGTTAAAGTTGTCGGAGAGACCACCTTGCGTGGCACCCGTCAGCAGTTCTGGCCGGATGATTCCATTTTCACAACGACCACATACAAATACGAAATACTGTCAAACCGCATGCGTGAGTTGGCTTTCCTGAATGCAGGTCTGAAGATAACCCTCTTGGACAAGCGTCCCGACGAAGAAGGAAACACCCATCAGCAGGTTTTCCACTCAGAAGAAGGTCTCAAGGAGTTTGTGCGCTATATTGACGCCAACCGCATTCACCTTTTCGAAGACGTCATCTATCTCAAGACAGAAAAGCAAGGCATTCCCATCGAAGCCGCCATCATGTATAACAACTCATATACAGACAATATCCACACTTACGTCAACAACATCAACACCATAGAAGGAGGAACTCACCTCACTGGTTTCCGTATTGCCCTGACCCGTGTGCTGAAAAAATACGCTGAGGAAAGCAAAGCGCTGGAGAAGGCCAAAATAGAAATTTCACAGGAGGACTTCCGTGAAGGTCTTACCGCGGTTCTTTCCATCAAGGTTGCTGAGCCTCAATTTGAAGGTCAGACCAAGACAAAACTTGGCAACAGCGAGGTAAACGGTGCTGTTCAGCAAGCTGTAGGAGAAGCTCTGTCCATTTATCTTGAGGAGCATCCACGCGAAGCCAAGATGATTATCGACAAAGTTATTCTTGCAGCTAACGCACGTCTTGCCGCCCGCAAAGCAAGTGAGACAATCAGGAGAAAGAATCCGATGTCAGGAGGTGGACTCCCTGGGAAATTGGCTGACTGCTCAGACAAAGACCCTGCTAAATGCGAGATATTCCTCGTTGAGGGAGATTCTGCCGGCGGTTCCGCAAAACAAGGCAGGAAACGTGCTTTCCAGGCAATTCTCCCATTGCGAGGCAAGATTCTCAATGTTGAGAGACAGCAATGGCACAAAGCTTTCGAAAGCGACGAAGTAAATAACATCATTCAGGCATTAGGTGTACGATTCGGCGTTGACGGAGAAGACTCCAAAACTGCAAACCTGGAGAAATTGCGCTACCATAAAGTAATTCTCATGACCGATGCTGATGTTGATGGCGCCCATATTGACACTCTTATTCTGACATTATTCTACCGCTATATGCCTCAACTCATTGAGCGCGGATATGTCTACCTCGCCACTCCTCCACTCTACAAGTGCAGAAAAGGCAAGATAGAGGAGTATTGCTATGATGATACCGAGAAACAGCGCTTCCTTGAAACCTATAACGACGGCCAGGAAGAAGGCGTCAACATCCAACGTTACAAAGGTTTGGGAGAGATGAATCCCGAACAACTATGGGCAACAACCATGGATCCCGACTCTCGTCTGCTAAAACAAGTATCCCTTGAGAATGCTGCAGAAGCTGACCACATTTTCTCCATGCTAATGGGTGACGACGTGGGACAACGCCGCGAATTCATCGAACAAAATGCCACATACGCCACTATTGACGCATAAAACATTTTCCCCAGAAGTAAACCCCGAAAGTCAGAATAAAAACTTTCGGGGTTTATTATGTCCAAAAGAACTCTTTTTTTCTTAATGATTTCTGCCCGCTTAAACTGGACAAGAAAAAGACGAAGTACAAATAGCTGTACTCTTCTCAAGACGAGGGAAACTACAACTTGGTGAAGGACCTCGTCCCTTTCATCTGCTCCCCTGGATGGTTCTCCCTTATATCAATCGTATTCTCTACAGAAGCACCAAAGAGTTTTAGCAGACAGTCATTAACAGGTGTCCTTCAAATCTCTTGAACTATAAGCAAGCTATCTGTCTCATTCCCGTTGCTATTCGGACCACACATAAGTTATTGTCTCCATAAAACAAATACAGGGGAAGACTTTCTAAGTCTTCCCCTGTATTTGTTTTTAGCAACTCATCCTCAAGGCAGAACAACCTTGCGACCGTTCTTGATAAAGATGCCATGTCTGGGGTTAATGATGCGACGTCCCTGCAGGTCATAGACCGCATCATTCTGGATATTCTTCTTGACACCATTAATGCCAACAAGACCCGGTATGTTGATGTTAATCTTCTCAGGCACAGGCCAACTCAGTTGGTCATAAGGTATGCTGAGATATGCCCATGGATGATCAAAATGGTCTCCTTCTGTTTCTATTGGAACGAAACTGTACTTAAACTGGGCTGAAGCATCCGGAACGAGTTTGTAGTTGTAATGGGTTTTGCTGTTTCTATATTCAGTAGAAAATGCTACAGTATTGGCATACATACCACGAAGCAAATCTTTCTCTGAAGCAGGAGAGTAATCGCACTCATATTCATCCAGCGTGTATTTTGCGCCCACTTTGCCCACCAGGACAAAGCCTGTATAGGCGGGAACTGAATCTACAGGAACCAGAGTTACAACTTGAGACCCATTATAATAATTGTCAACAATATATGCCTTGACATCCTCAGAACCAGAGAAGTCCAGACCCATCCAGTGATAATAGGTTGTTATAGACTCTGTGAGTTCCATCTGCTGAGAGAATCTTACATACAATTCCTGTACATTGCCGTCAGTAACGACTGTTATTGTAGAATCATTGGTCATCTGGTTGATAATGTCAACACCGTTCAAAGTAATGGATTTGAGAACATAGCCTTTCGTCGGGATAATGGTGAAAGTGTAGCTCTTGCCAGCTGGCGCGAACACGGAGAAGCCGTCATCAGGTTCGTTTTCACCATTGATTTTGACGCTGCCATACCATTCGTGAGTCAAAGAGAAACGGTTGGCTGTCTTGCCGCTCTGATCCTTGATGGTGGAGAATGCACCCCAGCTAATGGAAGAGGCCGTGTTGCAGTATTTCTCCAACGTTCCAGTAGGCACAGTCAAAACAGCACCACTCGGCAATTCACGGAAAACATAGTCATTGTGGGGCTCCATAATATAAGAGGTCACCTCCATCAAAGCAGGACACATTGCGAGAGCACCAAATAATGCACCCTTGATCTTAATTCTCTCATCACCTTCGCCTTCATAGACATCAACCAGTGTACTGGGCAGAACAGCACTGGCCAGGTTCATGCAGCGTACAAAACAACCTTGACCCAGAATCTCCAGGCCTTCGTTCAGCGGAGCTGATGTAATGGCAGTACCGGCAAAGGCATATCCACCTATTTCTTTCAATGTTGAAGGGAAGTTGACGGTCTCCAAACCTGACCATTGGAATACTTCATTACCAATGGTCACAATGCCTTCGGGCAGAGTGATGCTTTGAATTGACGATCCGTTGAAGCAGTTATCGCCCAAAGCAGTTACCTTATAGGTCTTGCTAGTGGAAGGATTGGTAACCGTTGCAGGAATCACTACATTTGTCACATCATAATAGCCGTCTTCTGAGGCAATTACCATACAGGTCGTCTCGTTAGGTGCATAGTAACGAATGCCGTCTGCCACAAAGAATACCGGGTCAGGCTGACTTTCTTCCTTCATATATGTGAAGTCCCATGAAGACTCATTCTTATAGGCTGCCATCTTGCCGTCGGGCACAATAAGCAGAGCATTCTGACGAGTCTCCCAATCAAAGCCGCAGTCTGTTGTAGGAGTAGCCATCTTTGCGGTGATGCGGAGATAGGGGCGCATAGGCGACTGGAAAGCGTTATACGAAATAGATTTGAGCGTACTAGGCAGTACCAGTTCCTGGCTGCCTGTACCCTGAAACGCACTCGAATTGAGTGTTTCAACGCCCTCGCTGATGGTTAGCGAAGTAACACCCGTACAACCTACGAAGCACCAGTTGGGCACAAGCTTAATGGTTGAGGGAATAGTGAGGGTGGCCAGCTTACTGCACCATGCAAAGGCATATTCGCCAAGGGTAGTCAGTCCTTCAGGCAACGTGAGTTCTGTCAGCTGCGAACAAGATGCAAAGGCATATTCGCCCATTTTTGTCACAGTTTTAGGCACAGTTATGCTAGTGAACCTTGACTCACGAAAAGCCTCTTTACCTATAGAATCCAATCCTTCCGGCAGAGTGATACTTTCGGCATAACTGCGGTAGAAAGCCTGGTCACCAATTTCCTTGATGGTAGCGGGAAGTTTATAACCTGTAAACATGCTGTTGTTCCGAAAGGTGTATGGTCTTATCGCCGTTACCGTATAGGTAACACCCTCGTCAGAATTGGTTGCCGTAGAAGGAATGTCGGCGACTTCGGGATATGTTCCGGTATAATTCAAGTCATAGCCGGTTACCATAACCTCTTTGGGCTGGACATTGGTAATTTCATACCAGAAGAGATCGTCCTTAAAGGAATCTCCTACATTTCCTGCCTGCATACTGGTAAACAGAATACAGGCTGTTGAAATTAAAACGTAAAATTTCTTCATTACTTGTTATTTGGGGTTTATTACTATTTATAATACAAAGTTACTATAGCAATAAAAAAGATGTTTCCCATTTTCACAATTATTCTTTGCAAATTCACAATTTGTTTGTTCTAAATTTACAGTTTTTGCCGATTTCATCACAGAAAACCCATATTTCTCAATGATTATAGGTATTACTGAGTCTTTTCTTATCAAAGCTGCAAGTTATCGTTTCAATTAATGTTGCCATCTGGCACTTGGATGTATGCCGAATCACGATTCCGTGGCATCAATCATCAGGCATTGTATATACAGTTTTAGATAGTACACTTCCTTCATATTAATATTTTTAAAGGAGAACTATGTTTTTACAATAAGCACTAAAATATTTGGCATTCATATTCTCTTGGTGTTATCTTTGCAGAAAATGAAAAAAATGACAAGAACGCCACTTCTATTTATCTTCCTTTCCATCCACATAGTCATTAACGGGAAACTGGATGTCAATAGTGATTTCTGGGCAGCGACAGATGCCCTTGGCCGAAAACTCCACGAATATAACACCTCTGACAAGAACAAGACTGTTATCATGTTTTATTGGACCTGGCACCAGCAATCTGATGCCACGGCGTCCAACTCCGAACCAAAGAGCATCAGTCAGATTCTTCACAAGCACCCCGAAGCCCTAACAGACATGAATCATCCGGCATGGAGAGAAAAATCTCCTGGCAATTATTACTACTGGGAAGAACCACTTTTCGGGTATTACAGGACGACCGACAAGTGGGTACTACGCAAACATGCCGAAATGCTGGCCGATGCGAAAATTGATGCAGTCTTCTTTGACTGCACCAACGGGAGTTTTACATGGGATGAGAGTACAGATGCCCTACTTGAGACTTGGGACAAGGCACAGAAAGACGGCGTCAATGTGCCTAAGATAGGCTTTCTCCTGCCCTTCGGTGCAGTTTCTCATTCTCTTGTCTCTTTGCGTCATCTATACCAACGTCTATACAAGCCGGGAAAATACAGCAATCTTTGGTTTTATTGGAAAGACAAACCTTGCATCATGGCGTATCCAGACAATCTTACAGATTCTCAGGAAGACAAGGAAATACGTCATTTTTTCACTTTCCGTCCTGGCCAGCCCGACTATGTCAACGGCCCCTCAAAAAACAGGAATGACCAATGGGGATGGCTGGAGAACTATCCCCAGCATGGCTATATCAACAACGGCAATGGAGATTGCGAACTTGTAACGGTAGGCATTGCCCAGAATGCCTGTCCTGAAACCAAGGGGCACTGCAGCGCATTCAACAAGCCAGGCGCCCATAGCCGTTCATACACTTATAAGAATGGTTTTGACAAGCGCAATGACAGCTATCTCTATGGCGCGAATTTTGAAGAACAATGGAGTCGTGCCTATGAACTGAATCCTCAGGCTGTTTTTATTACAGGTTGGAACGAATGGACAGCGGGTATGTGGACGAAAAAAGACGGATGGACCGGCGAGCCTTTCTCTTTTGTTGACGAGTTTGACTGGGACCGTAGCCGCGACATTGAACCTGTCAAGGCATGGGGGAACAAAGGCGATGTCTATTATCTGCAACTCATTGAGCATGTCAGGAAATTCAAAGGCACACAAAAACAGGCAAGACCTTCGGAACCGAAGAAAATACATCTCAAGAACTTCAACGAATGGCATGACGTTAATCCCTTTTATGCCTCATACAGGGGTAACACCGCTCATCGCGATGAACTCGGCAAAAGCAACATACACTATATAGACAACAGCGGAAGAAACGATATCACCGGAGGCAAGGTTGCCCGTGACAGAAAGTATATCTATTTCTTTGTTGAGACTGCACAGGACCTCACTCCCATATCTGATAAGAACTGGATGATGCTATTTATCGACACCGATCGCAACAAAGCCACAGGATGGGAAGGCTACGACTATGTTGTCAATTACACAGCACCATTAAAGGGCAATGCCTTCCTGCAACAGAACAATGGTAACAAATGGACATGGAGCAATGGCATTCCTATAGCATATTACTGCAAGGAAAACAAACTCGCCTTACGCATTCCCCGAAAGATATTTGGCCGGCAAGGCAACAAACTGAATTTTGAATTCAAGTGGGTTGACAACATGCAAGACGAAGGCAACGTCATGGACTTTTATATCAGTGGCGATACAGCTCCAGGAGGCAGGTTCAACTTCGTTTTCCAGGAGCAATAGCTCCCTGTTGCCAATACAGGTCGCGCACTTCCTTGTTCAGGTAATCCAGAAATTCCTGACCACCCAGAGGTGTGACATCCCGGAACAGACCAAGGCAGAAACGGCCTATACCTTTGAAATCGCATACATTCATCTTCAGCTCCCACTCATTCTCAGAAAGCCGAAAAAGATATTGAGAACAACCCGGATACTCTTCTTTCAACAGACGTACGGCCCGGAAATTCAATCTCACTTCCACAGGGTATAAGGTGTCACCACTGAAATTGAAGGCATCTGTATAAAACTGAGTATGGCGATTCTCATAAATCCAGTTAACTGGCATCAATTCTATTGAGCCGATACGCGACAGACGAAACATCTTGTTCATACCACTGATATGCTCATAACACCTCACGCTATCATTATCACCCATAAAAAGATATGGCTCTACTATACGATCGGTCACAGTGCTGCTCTTCACAGAGGAATAGTTGTGAAGTATAACTATTTTCTTATCCCGGATAGCTTCTGCAAGCAACTCTACTTTGTCGTCATAAGCTTTGTCAACAACATAGGGATTCCTTACATGCCATTTCTTCTGCCTGATAAGCTTTTGATACAGAAGTTTCACCTTAGAATCACTCTGCGAAGAGGTTTCCATAAGAGCCAATACGGCATCCAATTCCTCCTGGGAGAAAAAATTGTAAGCTGTCAGTTTTCGGAAATAAGGAGAATTAGCGTCAAAAGAATAACGGTTTTTCAATCGGACTACTTTGAATCCCACATTGGTAAAAAACTCTAGATAACGATAGAAGGAACGTACAGATATTCCCAACATATCACACACTTCCTGCTTTGTCGCACCAGCAGGTTGGGCCATAAGTTCCAAAAACTTCAGAATCCTGTCAAAAGCGTCAAATTGCATATCAACATTCTTCAAAGGGTAATTCCAGTTCCTGCACTGCCAGGAGATGATAGCTCATACGGTGATACGGAGTGACACCATAGATCCTGATACCTTCACGATGCTCCTTGGTGGGATAACCCTTATTCCGGTTCCAGCCATAATGGGGATATTCCTCGTGCAATCTGTCCATATAGTCATCACGATATGTCTTCGCCAAAATGCTCGCAGCAGCGATAGAAAGATATTTCCCGTCACCTTTCACTACAGTTTTATAAGGGATGTCATGATAAGGGCGGAACTTATTACCATCCACGATGATAGCTTCCGGCCTTATTTTCAGCGCATCCAAGGCACGGTGCATCGCCAAGATGGAAGCCCTAAGGATATTTATTTCATCTATCTCCTTTGCTGTAACCACACCTACTGCCCATGCAATAGCATCACGTTCAATGGTTTGGCGCAACTCTTTACGCCTGGCGTCTGTGAGTTGTTTGCTGTCATTGATATTTTCATTATGATAATCCTTAGGAAATATCACCGCAGCGGCATATACATCACCTGCAAGGCAACCTCTGCCCGCTTCATCACATCCAGCCTCAACACAGTCTGAATGCAAAAAAGGCAATAAAACTTTATGCTCTGACATACCAAGAATTAAAACATACGTCTTATCTTTTCTATCCCTTCAGCCAAAGCATCTATCTCCGCCTTTGTATTATAGAAAGCAAAAGAGGCGCGTACTGTACCCTCTATGCCCAGACGTGTCATAACAGGCTGCGCACAATGATGGCCAGTACGAACAGCTATGCCAAGCCTGTCAAGTAAAGTCCCCATGTCCAGATGATGAACATCTCCGACGAGAAAAGATATTACAGGCTCTTTCTTACCAGCATTACCGAAAATGCGCAGTCCCTCTATCTTCATTAGGCTCTCTGTGGCATATTCTCCCAACTCATGTTCCCATGCGGCAATATTCTCAATGCCTAATGTACTGACATAATCCAATGCCACCTTCAAAGCCCTGCTGGCAACATAATTGGGCGTGCCTGCTTCAAACTTATACGGAAGATGCTCATAAACGGTTTTTTCCCAACTTACTGAAGCAATCATCTCGCCACCGCCTTGATAAGGTGGCATTCTGTCAAGCAGGTTCTCCCTGCCATACAATACACCTATACCTGTAGGACCATATATCTTATGACCACTGAATACAAAGAAGTCACAATCCAACTTCTTGACATCAACAGGCATATGAGGCACGCTCTGTGCGCCATCAACCAAAATCAGAGCACCATGCTCATGGGCTATCCTTGACATTTCGGCTACAGGGTTAACTGAACCAAGGACATTGGACACATGTGTTACACAGACAAGTTTCGTCTTAGCAGTAAACAACTTTTCATATTCTTCCACCAACAACTCCCCAGCATCATTCATAGGAACGACTTTTAACACTAAACCCTTCCTTTGACACAAGAGCTGCCATGGAACAATATTGGAATGGTGCTCCATGGCAGAAACTAATATCTCATCTCCTTCTTTAAGCAATTCTCCATAGGAAAACGCCACCAGATTAATACTTTCAGTAGTTCCTCTAGTAAAGACTATCTCCTCTCTCTTCTCAGCACCAATAAATACCCTGACACTGTCCCTCGCTTCCTCCAAAAGCTCCGTAGCTTTCTCCGAGAGGAAATGCACGCCACGGTGTACATTGGCATTATAATGATAATACTCTGCCATCTCAGCTTCCACTACACAACGTGGTTTCTGAGTCGTTGCAGCATTATCCAGATACACCAAAGGCCTGTTATACACCTGAGTATCAAGGATAGGGAAATCCTGTCTTATTTTCTCTATATCAAGCATGATGTCTGATTATTTTGTCACACATAATTCACACTCTCCGCATCCTTTAAGCCTGCGACGGAAACGCTCCTCCACCATAAACTTCAGTCTTTCCCTGAGCGGTTCTATTTGGATTTGCCTTATTGCATCACTGAGGAATGCCTCCTGAAGCAACATATTTGCCTCCTTGGGGGGTATGCCCCGCTGTGCCATATAGAACAATGCTCTCTCGTCCAATCTTCCGATTGTTGAACCATGATTGCATTTAACATCATCGGCATATATTTCCAACATTGGCTGAGTATACATCCGGGCTTTAGGGGACACGCACAGATTGGCATTTGTTTCCTGGGAATCAGTTTTTTGCGAATCCTTTCTTACCAGCACCTTCCCGGCAAATGCCCCTACACTTTCACCATCCAAAACATATTTGAAAAGAATATTGCTCTTACAACCACCTACGGCATGGTCAACTAACAAATTGGTGTCAATATGCTCCTTGTCATCACCGATGATACCACCAAACCAATTTGTCTGTGCTTCCTTGCCGTCAAGTCTAACATAACCCGTGCGACGTGTTAATCCGTTCCGCAACGTAAAAAATCCGCCATTGAAAACACTACCCGATTTCTGACGGACATACACATTGTCAAACAGCACATTATTTTCATCTGTCTCCTCTATACAGCAGAAGTTAAGACGACTGTCCTTTCCCATATAAATCTCAGCTACCTGAGTTGTCAAGAATTTATGTTTCTCCATGTTATGGTCGCATGATAAAACTTGTGCCTCTGCACCGTCATCCATAACGATAAGCACTCGACGATTAGTCATTAAATCCACACTACCGCATCCCAGATTGACAATCTGGAGAACCGATGCAGGTTTACAACCTTTCCCAATCCATATAAGCAGTCCATCCTGTGCCAACATGGTATTAAGGTCAGCAATACCATTGTCTCCACAACAACACAATTTGGCATAATAATCCGCCAACATCCCTGGATGCTGTCTGTCAAAATCACAAATACTGCCTATAAAGGCCTCAACGGAAACCTTTTCCTCTTTCTTAATGGCAGGAACAAACCGGTCTCCTACCATGAAATATACTGCCGTACCCATATTAGGCACACTACAGCGGAAAGCTCTTTTCCTATCCAAGGCAAAAGGGATACGGCGGGCGTTAATTCCGAAATTATGGGTAAAAGCAGCTTCCACATTCGTATAGCGATATTCCTCTACTTTTCTTGTTGGGAAACCCCGCTTTTTAAATACATCATAGGCCTCTCTGCGCAATGCGTTCATTATATCGCAACTATGCTCAAAGATAAGACGCTCATTGGCCTCAAAAAATTCCAAATACTGTCTCTCGGCTCTCATAAACTATGCCTCATTCATTTCCGCCTTAATCCAGTCAAAGCCCTCCTTTTCTATGCGGTCCGCCAAGTCAGGTCCTCCTGTACGCACGATACGACCATCAATCATCACATGCACGATATCAGGTTTCAAATAATCCAACATTTTCTGATAATGCGTTATCACGATTCCACTCATATCAGCCTTACGCAGGGTTTTGAATCCGTCGGCCACAATGCGGAGGGCATCAACATCAAGTCCCGAGTCAGTCTCATCAAGAATCGCCAAATCCGGCTCTAGCATCGCCATCTGAAATATCTCATTACGTTTCTTCTCTCCTCCACTAAAGCCCTCGTTCACACTTCGCTTAGTCAGCAAAGCATCCATTTTCACAAGGGCACGTTTCTCGCGAAATAGTTTCAAGAATTCAGCTGAGTTCAATGGTTGTAATCCCAAATACCGGCGTTTTGCGTCCAAAGCCGCACGCAGGAAATTCACCATGCTCACACCTGGTATTTCTACAGGTTGCTGAAACGACATGAATATTCCTTCATGACTTCTGTTCTCAGGTCTCATGGCAAGAAGGTCCTTACCTTTGAACATCACCTCGCCATCTAAAACTTCATATTGTAGATTACCCGCCAAAACATTACATAGTGTACTCTTTCCCGATCCGTTGGGTCCCATCAACGCATGAATTTCTCCCTTACCTATTGTCAGGTTAACACCTTTCAGTATCGCCTTGCCTTCCACCGAGGCATACAGATTACGAATTTCCAGCATAGTTATAATATAGGAATACAAAGGTACAATATTTTCACCAAATCCCCTTCCACCCCTACAGGTGTTTTCACTTTTCCTGTTAACCAGAAACTGCCTTTCGCAACAAAATTGGTAATTTTGCAAGACAATTATCTCAGAGACACCCGCAATATGTGGTTGGCACTGGCTTTTTTTTCGGCTTTCTTGTTGGGATTTTATGATATCAGCAAAAAAATCTCATTGAACAACAATGCAGTCATTCCTGTATTGCTGCTGAATACCTTGTTTTGCTTTCTTTTTTTCGTCCCTTGCATATTAGGCTCTTATTTGGGACTCATATCCCCCAGCTCTGTGATCTATGTTCCTTTCGGAGGATGGGAAGAGCATAAATACATCATTATCAAAGCTGTCATTGTACTCTCCTCATGGTATTTGGGATATGTAGGGTTGAAACACCTCCCTATCACTCTTGTCGGACCAGTCCAGGCTACTCGCCCTGTAATGCTACTGGTGGGTGCAGTCATTGTTTTCAATGAGCGGCTTAACCTATGGCAATGGACGGGAGTGATACTCGCTGTTGTGTCTTTTTATATGATGAGCCGCAGTGGCAGAAAAGAAGGTATTTCGTTCCGTCACAACAAATGGATGACGTGTGTCATCGTGGCTGCCATATTGGGAGCTATCAGCGGATTGTACGACAAATTTCTGATGGCACCTCCAGAGCAAGGAGGAGCCTGTTTGAACCGTATGACAGTACAAGCGTGGTATAACTTCTATCAGTTTCTCTTCATGGGTGCCATATTTTTCCTATTTTGGACACCTAGACGCTACAAGGAGACGCCTTTCCAATGGAGATGGGCCATCCTGCTTATCTCCGCATTCCTCACTGTAGCTGATTTCGTTTACCTCTATGCGCTGACTTATCCTGATTCGATGATTTCCATTGTATCCATGGTGCGAAGAAGTAGTGTACTGGTATCTTTCGCCGTCGGCGCACTGTTGTTTAAGGAACACCACCTTATGGCAAAAGCAGCCGACCTCGTACTGATACTATTCAGTATGGTTTTACTCTGGATTGGAACTGATTAATTATTATTTTCAATGTATAAGACATTTATTCTATTGGCCATTCTACTGTCTCTTTCTGCATGCCGTGACAAGCCCGCAAACAGCACCTTACAAAGCGCAGAGAACACCCGATACATGTTGGACAGCCGGCTCGACATGACAGGAGCCGATACTTTCAGGTGCTTCTCTGCCACAATCATTAACCAAGGCGAAGCCTACACCGAAGAGGACTTCCCTGCACCACAAATTGCAGTTTTAGACAAAACAAGAAAATATATTATCATTGGCATCGGTCGTGACCGTATCGTACTCCGCTCTTTTGGTGGAGACACCCTCCGATTAAAAGGTCAGTTGGACAAACATCTCTTAAGAGCATATAGGAATGCATCAAACATGACCATTGACTCGGTGGTCATACTGGGAGCCATCGGTCAAGGGCGAACTATTATGAGATACAAGAATGTCAGGGAAAAAGAGAAAGAGGAACAGCGTTGACAAGACCAGACAACTTGCCCGTTTACTTCTGTGGGGACTTGGCATTGTTCTGGCGGTCGTATTTTTTGCCGTTGTTGTCGCTACGCATAACCACAAGATGGAAAAATTGGCTGACAATTCCGCAGCCATATATCAGATACACGGTATTGACGTGTCTCACCATCAGGGAAAAATCAATTGGGACAAAGTGTGCCGTGCCACTCTTCACAAAAAAACCATATCGTTCGTCTTTGTAAAATGCTCAGAGGGCAAGACAAAGCTAGATAAATTTTACAAACGTAATCGGGAAGAAGTTCGCAAACATCATCTAAAGTTTGGTGCATATCATTTCTTCACCCCCGGATGTTCTCCCAGAGAACAGGCACTGCTCTTCATCCATAATTCGGGTTTAAAAAACGGTGATTTACGCCCCGTGCTTGATGTAGAGAACAAAGGGAAAATCAGCAAGCAGCAACTTATTGAGGATGTACTTGAATGGCTGAAGATTGTAGGAAAACACTATAACTGTATGCCCATACTATATACCAGCCACACCTTTCGCACTCATTATCTCAACGATGAGAGGATAAGCCACTACCCTTTCTGGAAGGCTCACTATCAGGTGGGAGGTATTATTACAGGTAAGAATTGGACATTCTGCCAATATTCTCGCCGTGGGCATGTGGCAGGCATTAAAGATGGCAAGAACAACTACGTTGACCTTAATGTCTTCAAAAACACACCTGAAGATCTTGCAGCGCTCACCCTTGGCGAATAATACACATCAAAAAATGAAGGTCTCATCGATAGAGAAATTTTTCACAACACTATCTATCGGGACATAAACTTGTACTGAATCAGCAACATATAATAGCTTCCCACATGATTGGAGGAGGTCTCTTGTCTTGAATAATTGCCCATGGTACAGATGACGTGTCGTCTTTGTCGCAGTATATCATCACAACGTACTCCTATAACAAGATTCTGATTCTTGAAAAAACCACGAGTCAGTTTGGCATTCCATATATATTCTGTTGTATTCATTGACGGTTCCGTAAAGCCTCTTCTGAAGCGTATACCCAAATAGGTATCAATGGTAATGTGCAATGGGAGATTGTGGAGAAACGATGTCTTCAGGGTAGAGACTGTTGTTTCCATGTTTCCTGTAAGTCCTTGCGTGCAGCGACTATGATTATATATAAATTGTGTTCCCAATGAGATTTCCATCTTATCTGTACAGAAGGAGACTGAGAACATCTCATCAAGGCAAATAGTCCTAATAGTGTTCTTACGCATCCCTGTGTTAGTATCAACGGTGCTGACAAAACCCACATTGTTATTATAGGAATTGTTTGACAAGGCTGAAATATTGAAGACATTGTCTTTCCCGAAGGCACGGTTATATTCTATCCCCAATGCTGCATCCCAGTTGCCATTGACATTATCTGCCTGCGATATATGCCTTCCTGTTTGTTTGTCATAGTTCAATTTGTAGGCAATAGCACTGAATGCCTGATAGAATGATGGATGGATAACTATATTCTCATATCTTCTCGTATTGAAGTTCTCTATCCAGATGTTGGCACTATGTGCCCATGTGTCCTTGAGCCTGGAATTGCCTTGAGTTACATAAAGAGGATGACTTTCGTCTGCAACATCAAGGAGGTTCATCAGATCGGGAGAAGTGGTATGGGTATAGTAATTAAAGCGGATATGGCGTTGGGAAGAGACATTATACTGTAAATACAAAGCAGGTTCAATAGAGAAATAATCCTTACGCTGTTTTGCAGACAGTGTGTTTCTCAAGAAATCCAGTCGCGCATGCTTGAAAGAAAAATCAACATAGGGTCTGAAAATCCACTTCTTCCCTTGTAGATGTGTGCCTACCTGTACATTATTGGCAAGATGGTAATAACGAGTATTTTGGCTGTTTTCTGCCATTCTGACAAGAGCAAGTGAGTCTGACGTCGGCAGCCAACCTATGTACGGACAATTGAGAGCGGTAACATTATCATACAAGTGGAGTCCGTAAAAATCACGGTTCTCATTGGACAATGACTGAACAGTATTATAACGCATGTACACAGAGGATTCTTTCCTAAAATGATAGGCAAAGTTGATGTTGGCATTGATGGAATGAGGTCTACCTGGAGTTGTAATGAATTGATTATAGAAAGATGGGAGATGACCGGTACCTGGTTGCCAGTAGTTGATATTGTCTTGATTAAAACTCATATTCTCGTTGTGTGCTATATTGTAATCAATATTGGCACTAAATGTTGTTCCCAGAGAGTCAAATTGATGCGAGGCAAAGAGCCGCACTCTGTAAGCAGTACCTCTGTGACGCGTGAGACTCATACTTTTCTGAGTATTAACCATGTTGTTTCTCAAGGCAGACTCAGAAGGATTATGAAATGCTTCATCCAACGGAGATATGTTTGTCAAAAGGTAAGGGTTTTGGTTGAACAAGGCAGATCGGTCTTCACTCTTATAGTATGTCCTGTCTGTATTTATGTCAGTACTGAGTGAGAACATAGTTTTGGACGAAGGCTGCCAGTAGAGATAGAGGCTACTTACATAGCTATTCTGTTTGTCACGTGAGAGAGTCAGGGTGTTGCTAAATGATGATTCTGTATTGGACGAGAGAAAAGTCTCGCTATTGGAGAGGGCCTTCAAATCGTTATCATACCTGTTGGCATTAAAATTGGCATGAATTCGAAACAGTCCACCAGCATCTTCCTCTTCCTTGTTGGACCAGGAGAACATACCTCCCAAGTCCTTGTTGGCTGTAAGACCAGAAGAAGAATCAAAATCATTGCCTCTATCTGGAACATTCTTCATGGTATTGAGTACAGAAACACTCCATTTTTTCGTAAATTGCTGCACGAACATATTTTGATCATAGTGCCTGTGGTTAGCTAAATGAGTGTGCCCATTCATAGAGAAAGTGTTCTCCAATTCATTTTTCAAAACCACATCCACGACATGATTCTTCTCTGTCTCAGGAATACCCGTACGTTTAGACTCATTACTTTCATCCTCATATATCTTTATTTCCTTAACAATATCAACAGGCAGGTTGTCAAGAGCAATCTGATTGTTCCCCCTAAAAAAATCCTTGCCGTTAATCTTTATTTCCTTGACAGTTTTACCGTTGTATGTAATATTGCCGTTTTTGTCAATAAAAACACCTGGAAGTTTCCTGACAATGTCTTTTAGTACAGCTCCAGCAGAAACTTTGTATGCACTCGCCTCAAAAACTATGGTGTCGCCTCTGTGTACAATTCTCGGAGCAGGCGACTTGATGCTCACATCTTGCAGGAGTATCACTACAGCGCTGGTATCTTGCTTTTGTCCCCATATTGCTGTTCCCAACAATAAGAAAAACACTCCCGATAATAAATAGCATCTTTTAATCATAATGTCCTGCTAAAGTAAAGCAAATTTATTATTTTTGTGATAATAAACTGACAAATATGAGCAGACATCTTTTTGAAACATACCGTCTCATCCTCCTGCTGTTATCTCTTGGAAGCACTCTTCAGATAGTATCCCAGCCCCAAGTCAACTATGATGAGTCCAAAGTGAGACCCTATACTCTTGAAGACCCTTTGTGCTTTGCCAACGGCAAAAAAGTCCATACAGTTACCGACTGGGAGAAACGACGACAAGAAATCCTCGGTATTTTCCAGAGGGAAATGTACGGACAGATTCCTCCTGCATCGCCGATATGGCTTGATACACAGGAAGAAGGCATAACCCTTGGCGGATTTGCATGGAGGAAACAGGTTCGCATGTTTTTTCGCGCCGACAGGACTGGGCCTTATATTGACTGGCTAATACTAATACCCTGCCATATTCAAGAACCAGCTCCAGTTATAATGACGCTGAACTATTATGGTAACCATACCATTCTGGCGGACAAGGAAATCATCATTACCAAAAACTGGATGGACAACGATGCTACTTTCAAGATTGTGAACAATCACGCTACTGAAGAAGGACGCGGTGTGTACCTTAACCCCAATATGAGAAGTACATTCCCCGTCAGCATGATACTGGCACGAGGATATGCCTTTGTCACGGCATGCTATGCCGACATCTCTCCTGACCCTGAACGGAGAAAAGACAATCCCGACATACAAGAAAAACTAGCTTATACGGGAGTATTTAGTCTGTGGGGAGAACGCGATTCTGAGCGTACAGACAATACCACTGCCCTCGGAGCTTGGGGGTGGGCGCTGATGCGTGGCATGGACATGATAGAATGCGACTCAATGCTTAACGAGAAAAAAGTGGTAGTGACAGGTTCTTCTCGTCTAGGCAAGGCAGCGCTGATAGCAGGAGCCTTTGACACCCGTTTTCCTGTTGTAGTGCTGAATCAGACGGGCGGAGGGGGGGCACCTCTGGCCAAACGTAATTTCGGAGAAAATGTCGCCACTGAAATTTCTATGTTTACACATTGGTACTGCAAAGCATACAGCAAATATGCAGGACATGAGGAAAACATGCCGTTTGACCAACATCTGCTTTTATCGTGCATCGCTCCAAGAGCTCTCCTTGTAGAGGGCTTTGATGAAAAATGGTTTGATACTAAAGGTGAGTTTCTTGCACTGCAGGCAGCCAGTCCCGTATGGGAGAAACTGGGTAAGAAAGGACTGCCCTGTGTTGACTGGCCAAACGATTACGACACTTCCGCCATAGGTGTGAATCTAGGGTATGTTCGCCGGAACTTGCGACATGGACTGGCGGTTATTGACTGGGAATGGATGCTTAGTTTTGCCGACCAGCATATTAACAAGAAATAACCTTTCCACCATACGCTTTATTAACCCCGCATAAAGTTTTTTTATCATTAAAATACTGTATCTTTGCAGCATGGAACGTCAAGAAGTGTTTTTTACTCACAACATTTGTAAGGAGCTAAACAAGAGACTATTGTCAGCAGTATATGACAAGTTGTTTATCCTGACTGACGAAAACACGGCAAGGCTTTGCTATGACAAACTGGCAGAATGCAGAGTGCTGGAAGGGGCAAAAAAAATAGTAACGGGTGCCTCAGATGTCCACAAAAATGTCAAGGCACTATGCCATGTTTGGGATGAGTTGTCACAAGGGGGCGGAACTAGAAAGTCGTTGCTGCTAAATCTGGGTGGTGGAATGGTGACCGATCTTGGTGGTTTCGCTGCCTCCACGTTCAAACGGGGTATCAGATTCATCAATATCCCCACAACCCTACTGGCAATGGTTGATGCTTCCGTTGGTGGTAAGACGGGTATCAATTATTCAGGATTGAAAAACGAGATTGGTGTCTTCTGCAATGCTCTTTCAGTATATGTGGATACGACCTTTCTGACAACCCTTGATAACCAGAACATCCGCTCAGGTTATGCAGAAATGTTGAAACATGGTCTTATCAGTACCCCCTCCCATTGGGCACGACTCATTTGTTTCGACATCAGCCACCCTGACATGACGGAGTTACAGGAACTTGTCCAAATGAGTGTTGAAGTGAAACAGCAGGTAGTGTTGGCCGATCCTACAGAGAAAGGCATGCGTAAGGCTTTGAATTTCGGTCATACATTGGGGCACGCCTTCGAGAGTCTTGCGCTGGAGCAAAACCGTCCTGTCCTTCATGGCTATGCCGTTGCTTGGGGAATGATCGGCGAGCTCTATCTGAGCCGCATCCGCAAACACTTCCCCGCAACAACAATGCTACAAACAATACAATTTATCAAGGAACATTATGGAATCTTCACATACGACTGCAAAATGTACGATAGGTTGTATGAACTCATAACACATGACAAGAAAAATGCAGATGGCAAAATTCGTTGCACGCTATTGGGCGACATTGGCCAGTTGGCCTTGGACGAGGTCCTGAAAAAAGAAGATATCTTTGAGACTCTTGATTACATAAGGGAATGTTGAGAGTTTCTCATGGTTCCGTTTTTCTTAAATTCCACTTCCACAAAAAACTGTCCCCAATTTATGATCTATAAATGGGGACAGAGGAACATATTAATGTAATAGGGATTTCTGAAGGGCTATCTTATCATTAATTTTAAGGAGTATACCTCTTAAGTTTTTCATCATCTCACATCCTTCCGCCGAAGCCACCGCCACGGTAACCTCCACCATAGCCTGGGCCTCCACCACCGAAATCACGTTCTCCACCGCGCATGTCTCTGTTATTTCCTCTGATGCGTCCACCTGCACCGCCAAAAATATTAAGACGATATACAAGATGCACCATAAAATAACTGTTGACAGCATTACTCCAAGTGTCACGACGCATCTGAGCATTGATGTTACGGCTAATATTGCTTTGCTGATGCAACAAATCATAAAACTGAATGCTCAGTGTAGTAGATTTATTGAACAGCGTTTGAGAGATTTGTGCATTCCATATCAATTCGTTAGTATTCATGCTGGCATCATCATATCCCCGACGGCTATTCATTCCTATATCAGTTGAAACACCTGTATTCCATGGTGTAGTATACTGCAAATTACAACCATAAGAGAAGCGGAATGTCTCCAGATTGGATGCAGCCGACAACTGGCTGTGAGATTTGCTATAATTAATACTGCCACTGATACCAAACTCGAAGAGATCCTTGCGATAAGATGCACGCAACCGCTCACCAAGATTCAGGGTTTTCACAGTATTTTTCTCGCTGTTACCGATATTACTTGTCCTCATATAACCCACACTATTGCTATAGTTGAAACTCGTTCCCGTATGCATGGTAAATTCATTGTCCTTACCGAAAGCACGGTTATAACCTCCGAAGGCATTGGTATTCCAATTCCCATTAATATTCTCGGGACGTGTAACACGAATACCCGTCGCCTCATCATAGGTTACAGCATTACTAATGCTATTGGATGTCTGATTGAAACCAACATGAACAAATATACTCTGTTGGTGTTTCTGTGTATAGGTGTTAAAGAACAAACGGAAATCATTTGACCAAGAAGGTTTCAACCCCGGGTTACCCTTGGAGATATTGAGTGGGTCGCTGTCGTCAGTCACATCAAGCAAGTCTGTCATTGACGGCTGAGAAGAGGAGCCTCTATACCGGAAATCCAAACGGGTATTTTGATTGAAACGATAACGCAAGCGCAAATCAGGTGCAATATTAAACACATCGCGGGTTACAATAGTATCCAAAGCAGATTTCTGATAGGCAAGATTTGTATGCTGAGGTTGCAGACGGATTCCAGCATGGAAGTTAATGTCCTTCGTGGCATAACGGATACCGACATTAGCCTGATGAATATAGTCTTTATATGTAGCATACTGGCTGTTTTCCATGTTGCGCACAGTATTCAGAACAGCATCCTCGGGTAGTGAACCAATAGGATGGGTATTACCAGCGTTCCATCCGCTCAGGGAATCCAATTGGTAGAGATTGCGTTCACGATCAGAGAAACGATACCGGTACTCATAACTGCTTTGGAGATACCAATCTTTCCACAGAGGTTCAGAATAACTCAACTGACCACTAAGATTCCTGCTCTTTGACGGGGCATCTGTGTACTGGTTATTATAAGTCTGTGACGCACGTTGATAATAGTAAATGTCCGAGATGCTGAAACTGTGGCTGGTACTACTTGAATAGCCCGCTTCTCCTCGAAATGAGATACTGCGCCCCTTCTTGCTCAATCGCCTTGTTACATTTAGTTCCCCATTGATATTGTTGCTCTTGCCATCCGACAAAGACAAACGGTGATTACGGTTGGTAGCAATGTTCTGAAAAGCCTGGCTTACCAATATCGCATTATCCGTCCAGAACATAGAATCCAACGGACTTTCACCCAGATTGTACGGATTATCCTTGAACGTCGCAGAACGGCTTGTACCATCGTTGTCGGACGTTGAATGAGAGAAATTGGAACGCAGATGCAATGAAGTCATGACATCAGGTTTCCATTCCAGATTCAATCCAGCATTCATACCAGTGCTTTTCCCGTAAGATTGTGAAGACGAGTTGGAGAAGGAGTTAGAACCTGATGTCAAAAAAGTCTCGGAATTACTCCTTGTCAAGTTATCACTACTGCTGTGATTAATCCTAAAGTTACCTCCTATCTGGAAATAGCGTGCCGAATCTTCTTTTACCCCGTTATTCCAAAATCCGTCCAGACCTGCCGAACGCGTTGCCGTCAAACCACTGGCACCGCCACGGAAGCCACCTCCACCGCCACGAAAACCTCTGTCATTAACGTTGTTCATAGCGCCCACAGCACTTATACGACTATTGTCTGTGAACCGGGATATGAATATGCGCTCAGCGTAGCGATTTTTATTGCCAGCCCCAAGGTCTACGTTAGATATCCAACTTGATTTCAGTTTTTGTTTTAAACCCACATCTAGAACCGTTTCCTCATTTCCGTCATCAATACCCGTTTGCCGCTTATAGTCACTTTCCTTCTCATATGACTTTATCTTGTCTATTAGGTCCACAGGGAGGTTCTTCATTGCTACTTTTGTGTCGCCTTTGAAAAAATCTTTACCATCAATCAATATCTGTGAGACAGTCTTGCCATTTAACTTGATGCTACCATCGTCCTCCACTTCCACTCCAGGGAGTTTCTCTACAAGAGCCTCCAGTGTAGAGCCATCAGGAGTGCGGTATGCCGAAGCATTAAAAACCGATGTATCCTCCTTAACTTCCACCTGAGAAACATGCGTCTTTACCGTTGCCTGTTGTAAAGCAATAGCATTGACAACCAGAGGTATTACACCTATATCCACTTTGGATTTCTGTTTAGATAAAGTTATGTTAGAATACTTTGTATAATACCCCATTGAGGTATATTTCAAAATATATTTTCCTAAGTTTTTTACTTTGAAACGGAAAGAACCATCGGCTATGGTCGACATGCCATCTACATAGCTACTGTCACTTCTCATCAGACGCACTCCTGCCATCTCAATGGCTTCAGAAGTTTTACTATCAACTATTTTCCCGCTAATGGTATAATTCTGTGCACTAATTCCCCCAAAAACACAGAAAAACGATATGATGATTGCTGTTATTCTCATTAATCTTTATTTATTCTGTAAAAATATTTTTATTAAGATGCAAAAGAAACCTTAAAGTTAAAATTCTTTGTAATTTTTGTTTTTCCCTTTGTGTACCATTCTTGTAAGTTTTTCATCAATTATTATAATGCAAATAAAGCATCTGAACAAAACAAGATTGGCTGTGTACAGTTATCCATCAAAGTCATGTCTTCTGTCTTTCAAATCCGCTTCCTTCACAATATTTCCTTCGTGAAAAACTCTTCTGCCGTTATACATCGCTACAATAAAAATATGTAACTTTGTAATGTAATAAAAAGATAACTTTCCACCCATGATTCAATTCTTTAAGACAACTTCAGGAAGTATCATTGCTGTAGATACTGTCAACGCCCTTCCTGACGTTGATGCTAGCGCATTACGCTGGTTGTTTGGCAATGCCACACAGATAATGGAGCAAAAAATAGCTGGTTTCTTTGCTGGTCCTCGCCGCGAAATGATTTCTCCTTGGAGTACAAATGCTGTTGAGATAACCCAAAACATGGGTATCCATGGTATTCAACGCATAGAGGAATTCTTCCCCGTCAGCAGTAAAGACGCCGAATATGACCCTATGTTGCAACGTATGTATGATGGTTTGAACCAAGAAATTTTCACCGTAGATATCCAGCCTGAGCCCATCAAGCATATTGCAGATATTGAAGCCTACAACGAAGAAGAAGGTCTGGCCCTCTCGCCGGAGGAAATTGAATATCTTCATATAATAGAAAAAGAACTGGGACGTCCTCTTACAGACTCTGAGATCTTTGGATTCGCACAAATTAATTCCGAGCACTGCCGCCACAAGATTTTTGGGGGAGTATTCATCATTGATGGCAAGGAGATGGAGAGCAGTCTGTTTTCTATGATCAAGAGAACCACTCAGGAGAATCCCAATAGCATTCTTTCGGCATACAAGGACAATGTTGCCTTTGCCCAAGGACCTGTCATCGAGCAGTTCGCCCCTGCTGACCAAAGCACAAGTGACTACTTCAGGATAAAAGACATTGAAAGTGTCATTTCTCTAAAAGCAGAAACCCACAACTTCCCTACAACCGTTGAACCGTTTAACGGAGCCGCAACGGGAACAGGCGGAGAAATCCGTGACCGTATGGGTGGAGGTGTAGGATCGTGGCCGATAGCCGGCACAGCAGTATACATGACCTCATATCCGCGCAAGAAAGATGGACTGAATCCGTGGGAGAAAATTCTGCCAGTACGGCAATGGCTATACCAGACTCCGGAACAGATTCTAATCAAGGCATCAAACGGCGCATCGGATTTCGGGAACAAATTTGGTCAGCCTCTTATCACTGGTTCCGTACTGACCTTTGAGCATCAGGAAGGTAGTGAGAAATATGCTTATGACAAAGTTATCATGCTGGCAGGTGGTGTAGGATACGGCACAAAACGTGACTGTCTGAAGAAAGCTCCACAAAAAGGCAACAAAATTGTTGTTGTTGGTGGTGACAACTACCGTATAGGACTTGGCGGTGGATCGGTTTCCTCTGTTGATACCGGTCGCTACTCCAACGGTATCGAGCTCAATGCCGTACAACGAGCCAACCCAGAGATGCAGAAAAGAGCATACAACCTCGTCAGAGCTCTCTGCGAAGAAGATGTTAACCCTGTTGTCTCCATTCACGATCATGGTTCCGCAGGCCATGTCAATTGTCTGTCGGAACTGGTTGAAGACTGTGGCGGCGAAATTGACATGACCAAATTGCCGATAGGCGACAAGACTCTCTCAAGCAAGGAGATTATTGCCAATGAGAGTCAAGAGCGTATGGGACTGCTTATTGACGAGAAACATATTGAACATGTACGCAAAATTGCCAAAAGAGAGCGCGCACCTTTATATGTTGTCGGAGAAACCACTGGAGATGCACACTTCAGTTTCAGGCAAGGCGATGGTGTCAAGCCTTTTGATCTGGACGTGGCTCAGATGTTTGGACACTCACCTGTAACATACATGCGCGATGAAACAGTAGAAAGAAAATATACTCCAGTGGAATATTGTGTCCCCGAGGACACCAACGCTCTTAACAATTATATCGAAGATGTTTTTCAGCTCGAGGCCGTTGCATGCAAAGATTGGCTGACCAACAAAGTGGATCGTTCCGTCACTGGCAAAATAGCTCGTCAGCAATGCCAGGGAGAAATACAACTCCCTCTATCAGATTGTGGTGTCGTGGCACTCGACTACCGTGGACGCAAGGGCATCGCCACAGCATTGGGCCATGCACCTCAAGCAGGACTAGCTTCGCCAGAGGCAGGAGCTATTCTCTCTGTTGCCGAGTCGCTGACCAACATCGTTTGGGCTCCTCTTACCCAAGGACTTAACAGCGTAAGCCTCAGCGCAAACTGGATGTGGCCATGCCGAAGCCAGAAAGGTGAAGACGCACGCCTGTACAAGGCCGTCAAAGCCTTGTCAGATTTCTGCTGCAATCTCCATATTAATGTACCGACAGGCAAAGACTCCCTTTCTATGACCCAGAAGTATCCTAACGGGGAAAAAATTATCGCTCCGGGAACTGTTATAGTTTCAAGCGGAGGCGAAGTGAGCGATATACGCAAAGTAGTAAGTCCTGTCTTGGTAAATGACAAGAATAGTTCCCTATACCATATAGATTTTAGTTTTGATAAGCAACGGTTAGGTGGATCTGCCTTCGCCCAGACTTTTGGCAAAGTGGGTAGCGATGTTCCCACCATAAAGAACGCAGAATACTTCGCCGACGCCTTCAATGCCATTCAGGAATTGATTAAACAAGATCTCATCCTAGCAGGTCACGACATCTCAGCCGGAGGTCTTGTTACAACCCTTCTGGAAATGACCTTCGCTAATATACAAGGAGGCATGCACATCAACCTGCACAACCTTCAAGATGGAAACATTATTACTAACCTCTTTGCCGAAAATCCAGGCGTTATCATACAGGTTGCCGACAAGGACAAGTCCTCTTTTGAGATAATTATGGAGAGAGCTGGTGTGGCATATGCCAAAATAGGTTATCCTACACCCAAGGAACGTACTCTTTTCATCAAGAAAGGGGATTACGAGTACACTTTGGACATTGAGCACCTGCGTGACACATGGTTTAACACCTCATATTTGCTGGAACGCCGCCAGACAGCAAATGGACGGGCTGAAATGCGCCGAGACAATTATAAGAAACAGCCTCTGGAAATGAAATTCAGTCCCACCTTCCAAGGAACTTTGGCACAATATGGCATCTCTGCCGACCGCCGCAAGGAATCGGGCATCAGAGCTGCCATCATCAGAGAAAAGGGCACTAACGGCGAAAGAGAGATGGCTTATTCTCTATATCTTGCTGGATTTGATGTAAAAGACGTCATGATGACAGACCTCATCACTGGTCGCGAGACATTGGAAGAGATCAATATGATTGTCTTCTGTGGCGGTTTCTCCAACTCCGATGTACTAGGTTCTGCCAAGGGATGGGCAGGAGCTTTCCTTTACAATCCCAAGGCTAAAGAAGCCCTGGATAAATTTTATGCGCGCCAGGACACACTGTCCTTGGGTATCTGCAATGGCTGCCAACTCATGGTTGAACTGGGACTTACCGGAAATAATGGAAGTAAGATGCTTCACAATGACAGCCACAAATTTGAGAGTGAATTTGTTTCATTACAAATCCCCCAAAACAACAGCGTCATGTTTGAAAGCCTTAGCGGACAGAAACTTGGCCTTTGGGTAGCTCATGGCGAAGGCAAATTCTCTCTCTCCAAAGATGAGAATGCCTACAATATCGTGGCAAAGTATAATTACTCTGGTTATCCTGCCAACCCGAATGGCTCTGACTATGATGTCGCAGGAATCTGCAGTGAAGACGGACGTCACCTTGCCATGATGCCTCACCTTGAACGCGCCATCTTCCCCTGGCAGAATGCATGGTATCCACGTGATCGTCGTATGGACGAGGTTACACCATGGATAGAGGCTTTTGTGAATGCAAGGAAATGGATTGAGAAAAAAGTTAGGGATGAAGACTAATAAAGATATGAAATGGACTGTCCTGAGGACAGAGCATATCATTGACAGGCCTTGGCTCAACGTCAATAAGGACATTGTACAACTACCCAACGGGAAAATCTATGATGAATTCTATATCATGCATTTCCCCGAATTCGTCAATATCATCGCTATTACCAAAGATGGTCATTTTATTCTTGAGCGTCAATACAGACATGCCCTTGGAGTTGTCTCAACAGAAATCCCAGCAGGGTGTGTTGAACCTGGAGAGACTCCTCTCAATGGTGCTAAACGCGAACTGCAGGAAGAAACTGGATATACTGGCGGAACATGGAAAAAAATCATGACTATCGCTCCCAATCCAGGTATAGCCGATAACCTTTGCCATTGTTTTCTGGCACAAGGTGTAGAGAAAAACACTGACCGACATTTAGATGACACTGAGGACATTGAGGTGGTACTATACTCCAAGAAAGAGGTTTTCAAGATGCTCCAAGAAGGAAGCCTCATTCAAGCCATGATGGTAGCACCTCTCTGGAAATATTTCTACGACAATATTTAACTGCATATAATTTTATGAATAGGACTCCTCACATTTTCCTTACCTTCATATTTCTCTCGGCAATGCATATTTCCGTCTATGCAGGTAATACCGCAGAATTCAAATTGTTCGACAAGGGGAAAAGCACCTATGACATTGTCCTTTCCCCCGCCGCTTCTCCTTCTGAAAAAACTGCAGCCAAAGAGTTGCAAAGCTATATCAAAGATATCAGCGGAACAACACTGCCATTGATTAATAATGGTAAAGGAAGTCTGAAACATCATATATTTATTGGATTTCAGGACCATTTGGCATTAAAGTCTGGGGTCAAACAACCCGACTTCAAAGATGAGGGCTTTATATACCGGTGTATAGGCAAGGACCTCTGGATATACGGTGGTCCCCAACGCGGCACCCTATATGGTGTTTACTCTTTTCTTCAAAAGGAATTAGGATGTCGCTGGTTTACTCCCAGCTACTCTTTTATCCCTAAACTTCAGAAATGGGCATTCAAGTCCAGTCTCTATCATCAAGAAAAACCCGCCATTGGCATCCGTCATAATCAATATTACGAGGCAGCAGACCCCAAATGGGCTGTACGCCATTTCAATAACGCCATCTATCAAACACCTGAATACGGTGGTTCTGAACGATACTGGAACGCCCATACTATGGGGCAGTTCATGCCAGCAAAAAACTATTATGCCGACCATCCGGAATACTTCGCCTTGCGTAATGGGAAACGCATAGATAACGGACAGCTATGTCTATCCAATCCCCACGTGCTACGCATTTGTATTGAAAAACTGCGCAACGCAATGAGACAAAATCCCGACTTTACCATCTACAGCCTTTCACAAAATGACAACCAGTTATACTGTCAGTGCGAGAAATGTCAGGCTTTAGCTGACCACTACGGCGGACAATCCGGATTATTACTCTGGTTTGTCAATCAGGCCGCAGATGCCGTGGCAAACGAATTCCCTGACAAATATGTCGGAACCTTTGCCTATACATACACCCGGCAACCGCCAATTGGCATCAAACCGAGACAGAATGTCGTGGTACGTCTCTGTAGTATTGAATGTTGCTTTGTCCATAGTCTGGAGGACTGTAGTGAAGACAATAACAAGCATTTTTTAGCCGATCTTAAAACATGGTCGACACTGGCCCCACACCTCTACATATGGGACTACATTGTCACATACTCACAATACCTCGGCCCGTTCCCCAATTTCAGTGTCATCGGTCCGAATATCAAGACTTTTATCAGACATAATGCCATCGGCATACAAGAAGAGGCTCAATACCAAACCCCTTGCAGCGAATTCTCTGAACTTCGCTCCTATGTCACTGCCGCTATGCTCTGGAATCCTGACCAGGATTTAGACTCACTTGTCAATGACTTCATCTACGGCTACTACGGCAAATCAGCAAAAACAATAAGAGAATACTATGACTTGGTACAAGGGCTAGTTACCCCCAACATCCATATGAACATCTATCCAAATGCTTGGCATCCCATTTTTTCCGACGAGTTCCTGCAGAAAGGATTCGCTTTGATGAAAAGAGCACGACAGGAAGCTGAGAATGAGGATGTTCTTTTTAGAGTGGAACGCGTTGGACTAGGCCTGCTCTTCCTGAAAACTATGCGTCAACGTAAGGAAGCTTTGGCTGATGGTACCTTTGATGAACTGTGCCGCATTGTCCGCCGAGACAAAGGACGAATATCTGAGTCTAGGTCTCTAGAAAAGTTTGAGGACGAGATACGAAATATCAAATAATCTAATATTATAAAATATGTATAAAGCCTTACTGTTCTGTGCATCCGTTGGACTCATCCTACTCTGTAACTCTTGTAATAAGACAGAAGAATCACTTACCCTCCAGACAGAATCGTTCAATTTGGCAGACTCCACCACATATGCCAACCTCAGACTGGAAATAGAACTACCTGTGGTGTCCGACAAGATCACCATGTCCATCCGCGAGAAACTGTTAGAGAAACTGGGCAACCGTCTCACTCATGTTACTTCATACGAGAACGAGCAACTTTATCTCCCTTTTCAGGGCGATACCCACAACACGAAAACCATGCTGGACTATTACCTTAAGAATACTAGGGATCTGCTCGGAAAACAATCAGAAGAAGACGCCAATGACCGGATCAAATTCCTTCGTGAGAACAAAGATCTTACAGAAGAAGAGATAAATGAACGCATCTCTGACATACCTCACTGGGAATACAATTTCACTCTCAAGAAAATTGCCGACACACTCAATTACGTCATTTTCTTATCACAGGACTACATCTACATGGGCGGTGCCCATGGTGGCGTCTCTGGTGACGGAAGTCTCACCTTTAACAAAAATGATGGTAGCCTTATCGAAGCTTTCCTTGACTCTTCCAGAGTAGATTCCATACAACCGCTTATCGTTAATGGACTTTTAAGTTATTATCACAGTATGGACGAGAGAATAACTGAAGAAGATATGAGAAGCCGCCTGATGATTGATGGCAACTTGATTCCACTCCCGGCCCTCCGTCCATACCCTACTGCTGTAGGACTCGTCTTCACCTATCAGCAATACGAAATAGCCTGCTATGCCGATGGCATGCCCAACTTTGTCATACCGTACAACAATATCGCTGCCTTTCTGACCCCTGAGGCCAGGAAGATATGTCAAGCCTACCTGAATACAGAAAAATAATTATAACCACTACAACACACACCTTATGGGAAAAATTTTTTCAACACTGTTTTTATTCGTCAATATCCTTGCACTGAACATCTCAGCACAGTCCGTAAGCACGCAGGGGAAGAACAAGGTCAATATCGCTAACTGGGTCAACACCCACTTCGCCAAGGGCAAAACGCCACCATTCTCCTTTACCTACAACGGTGTTCCTTCTCGAAATTTCATCACAAAATGGAAGTACGCAAAGACACCGCTTGCTTCTGATGAGCAAGGCGGAGAAAAGATACGTTACACTTTCACCGACCCCAAGACAAGGCTTGAGGTGGCATGCGATGTAACCTACTTCACTGACTTTGATGCAGTGGAATGGATTGTCCGTTTCACCAACAAAGGTTCTGCCAATACTCCGGAGATAGCCCATGTGAAAGATGCAGATATCCGTTTTGCTTTCCCCCAGAAAGGCCTGTCTATGATTTACGAAAACGGCAGCACATCCAGCAGAGCTGACTTTGCAGTCCAAAGAAAAGATTTTCTGGTTGGCGACACACTGCGGTTCCGCCCTCGGGGAGGACGCTCATCTGGACAAATCCTGCCCTTCTTTGATATTGAGTCTCCCGATTCCAGGCAAGGCATTATTACCTCTATCGGATGGACAGGAGAATGGTGTGCCAGCTTCATCGCCACCAGTCCCAATACCCTGTCCATGAAAACCGGCATTGAGGCTTTGGAGAGTTATTTGGAACCCGGTGAAAGCATCCGCACAAGCAGTGTGGTATTCTGTTTCTGGAACAGCGACAATCGTTTTGACGGCACCAATAAATTCCGCCGTCTCATCATGACCCACCATTCACGCAAAATTGACGGTAAAACCGCTATATATCCTTACTTGTTTGGATTCAGTTGGGGTGATCCCAAGCCTTGCAACGAGTATTCCTGTCTCACAGCCAAGATGGCCCTGGCACTTCTGGAAAGACAACAGATGTTTGGCCTGAAAGCCGAAGCAAGCTGGCTGGATGCCGGCTGGTATGTCGGAGCTGACGACTTTACCAACAACAAGTCATGGATCAATACTGTAGGAAACTGGGAGACTAACCATGAACATTTTCCCAACGGATTAAAGGAAGTATCAGATGCCGTACACAAGATGGGACGCCAGTTCCTCCTATGGTTTGAGCCCGAACGAGTTTACGAAGGTTCCATGTGGCATAAGCAGCATCCACAATGGTTGCTCAAAAAAGAAGGAAGCAGGAATTTCCTCATGAATCTGGGCAATGACAAAGCCTGTGATTACGTCTGCAAGTTCATTGGTGACTTCATTGAGGAAAATGGTGTAGACATTTACCGTCAGGATTTCAACATCCTTCCCGAGCCATTCTGGCTACAGGCCGATAAACCCGGCCGCAAGGGAATGACAGAGGTAAAATACATCACCGGACTTTATAAGTTCTGGGACTATCTGCTCACACGATTCCCCCACCTGCTCATAGACAATTGCGCCAGCGGTGGTCATCGCCTTGACTGGGAAACCACCTTGCGCAGCATACCACTGTGGCGCACGGACGACTGCTACTATAACGACCCGTCCGACATGCAATGCCATGGATACGGCATCAACCTCTTCTTACCGCAGACTGGCACAGGCATGGGCAATCCCGACAAAAGCGACAAGTATTCCCTGCGCTCCAGTCTTGCCTCCACCATCGTGTTCAACTGGAAAATCATGACATATCGGGAGAACTTCCTCCGCATGCAGGAATGCCAGAAAGAATTTGAGGCTGTACGGGCCTACTTCCTGGAAGACTATTACCCTCTGACCGGCTTGCAGAATACTGATGCCCGCGACAACTGGCTGGCATACGAATGCTATCGTCCTGCCGACAAGAGCGGCATAGTGGTAGCGTTCCGCCATCATGACAACAAGCAGGACAGCATCACTGTCCAGCTACAGGGACTTCAGGACAATATCAGCTACGAAATGAAAAATGCCGATACCAATCAGACTCAGGTTTGCACCGGCAAGCAGCTGAAAACAGGCTTCGGTCTTAAACTCGACAAGCCAGACCAATCTTTGCTTTATTACTTCAAGGCACAATAACGAGTAAACAAAAAAATGGTGAACAAACCACATGATGTCTGAAAGTTGAGAAGAAGCTCCTTCGGGAAAAAGAAGGCAAACAACATATAAGTCGTACAGATTGTATGGCAATCTTTGATATGGCAGAGGAAATATATTTAGTCTCTACTGCCGAGAAAACCATATCTGTATCCCATAAACTATTATTGGCTTTTGCTAAAAGTTGAGGCTAGTAAATTATTCTGCAGATTAAAATTTTCCAATAGGCCTAGCTTTATCATCTCCAGTTGCCCCATTTCCTTTTTTCTTTCCCGCCTGAACTTTTCATTTTTGAAATATACAGTACCCAAATGGACAAACTTCGGCTGAAACTGCTTCACTTCTGACGGCTCATAACATGGCTTTAATAGGAAAAAAGATAGTCCCTTTTCTGGAAGGATATTGCTAAACTCATCTCAATACTCCACCTTTGACATATTGTCAACACATTTATTTATAATGTCTACAAACTGACACCTACAGCAAAGAAAATCAATAAAAAAGATCTATTTTCAATGCTTTTGTGTAATTTTGCCGTCAAATTATAAGCCATATTTTTAAATATGGTAGAACAGATAAGTTAATGTTAAGCCTCAGGTTATTGTTTTAATGGCACCATGCAGTCATACGAGTGTTTATTACAGGAGGCTGCCAACATTCTATATGTTCTGACAGAAAAGGAACTCATAAAAGAATGATAGTTTAAGCACATACTAAGCATATATATTTCTCGTTAAGGATCAGGTAATGGTTTAATAAGTCAAGGCTAAGTTGAAAATAACAGATTCCCTAAAAGTAACTTGCGATGAACATCAAATTTAGAATACCCCGAATAAGGCAGATGAATACTGGCCGCGGAATAATAAAAGAACTGTTGCTCACCACACTGGCCACCACCATATCCATTGTACTCACCTTCGGCACTGCACATTATATTGACCAGAAAGACAAGAAGGCTGCTGGTAGGCAGACGGCAATGATGGTAATCCATGACATGGAGAACAGTATCACGGTTTTTAGGGAGATGTCTAAGCAAGAGGAGAAGATGTTCAACGTAATACACTCCGTATTGGACCACAAGGACATGATTGACTCGCTGAACTACGATACCGTTTTGACCGTATGCAATTCTCTTTTAGCCTCCTCCGAGCTTGAAACACCTTATAAACTGGACGACTCAAGTGAGAGAATGTTCCTCAGTAGTCAGGAATCGTGGAAGAATATTGACAATGCCTCGTTTATCGATGCTGTCCAGAGATTCTATGTTATCAGGCATGAGTTCTATGATTACTTCAATAATTCCAAACAATGGAGCAAACCTGTCCCACACGATATCTTGTATCAACACCAGCTAAACCATACTGATGGCATCATTGACGTGTACAAGTTCTTGAAAGAGATCATTGCCAGAAAAGAAGTAACCTATTTCGTCAACCTCTCTGGCAGCCGG
>ONKB01000033.1 GCA_900318305.1 uncultured Prevotellaceae bacterium
GAGAACCACCAAAAAGCAAGTCCGAAGTGTTAAAATCTAAAAGTAGTTGATATACATAGACTTATCTCTATGTGTTTTTCATTGTTTGTGGTTGTTTAGAGGTCTCTAAATACAAGCAGCGAAAGCCCACTCTCCTATGCTCGTCACAGAATTTGGAATGGTAACTGATAGTAGACCCGTGCATTCATAGAAGGCGCTTCCTCCGATACTCGTTACTGAGTTGGGAATAGTCACTTCTGTCAGACCATAGCAACCAGAAAAAGGCATAATTTCCTATGCTTGTTACGGAGTTTGGGATGGTCACAGATGTCATGTCGAGGCAATTATAGAAGGCCCTTTCTCTTATACTTGTCACGGAGTAGATATTACCATTGCACGTTACTTGGGCGGGAATTTCCAAAGCGCCGGAAATAGTTGCACACTTGCTCACACTTACACTTGTCTCGTCTATCGTTATGAATTGCAGGTTTCCGAAGGAAAAAGATTTCGCCATGCTGGGCAGGATGCTGCAAAAGATAATAAGCCCTGAAAGCAGTAGTTTTTCCAACAAAGAGTAATACTCCTTCATACTTAATTAATATTCTTCACCCTCCAGTAGCTGTAAAGGTAGTTTGAACAACAGAAGCGTAGCGCTCCTTACGGATTGCATTTTCAAAATTACCATTTTTTTGATTTGTTCCTACACAGACAGTAATTTTTTTATGAATAGTTTTAGGAAAGTCGCTTATAATGGGAAAAGAAATAGTTCAAAACTGTTCCCTGTTTAGTCACTTTCCCCAGACCTGAGATTTTTGTTAATAAGCCAGGCAATTTTTGCTAGTAGGCCTGGTAACAATTGTTACATAGCCAGTCCGCAAATTTTGGCTCACCAGCAAAAGCCAGTGTTTAGAATTAGACAAAAACCATAAAAACTCTCACTTCAGTATGTATCGGACTTAGAGTCCTTATAAGATTCAAGGAAACAGTTTTTCCTTGTGAGCAAGCTCACAGATAAAAATATCCACCTCGCATCTTTGTCTCTTACAGAGCCATCACATACTTCGCGAGCAAAAACATCGGCTTTTCAAGCCTAAAAAACAGCCTCTCCCTTGCGCAGCTTTTTAGTGAAGCGTAGCGTAACGGGGTTTTTGCTTTTTGATGTTTGTTCTAACGGAGTGATGTGATAAGTGCTTAGACTTGATCGTAAGAACTTGCTCTTAAAGTCAAGGCAAAGTACTTAGCACAAAAAGCTCTGAAAGAGCTGCAAACATCAAAAAGTGTTTTTCCGTTTTTTTTCCTTATTACAAAACGTAAGCAAACACAGAAATTTATACTAGTGAGTGCCGAACTGGCGTTCTTTTAGAAAATATCCAATTCCACAGGACAGTGGTCGCTGCCGTAGATGTCGGTAAGTATCTTGGCATCTTTCATTTCTGATTGCAGTCTGTTGGAGACAAGGAAGTAGTCAATGCGCCAACCGGCATTCTTCTCCCGGGCCTGGAACCGGTATGACCACCAAGAGTAGATGTCTTTCTGTTCTGGATAGAAATGGCGGAAAGTATCTGTCATGCCACTATTCAGGAGGATGCTCATTTTCTCTCTTTCCTCATCGGTAAAACCTGCGTTCCGGCGGTTACTCTTGGGATTTTTAATGTCTATCTCTTTGTGGGCTACGTTAAGGTCACCGCAGATGATGACTGGTTTCCTTTTGTCTAACTCAAGGATATAGTTCCTGAAGTCATCTTCCCATTTCATTCTGTAATCTAATCTTTTCAGCCCGTCCTGTGAGTTGGGAACATAGACGGTAATGAGGTAGAATGGGTCATATTCCAAAGTGATGACTCTTCCTTCGTGGTCATGTTCGTCAATACCAATTCCCATCTTGACGTCCAGGGGTTGATGTCTGGTATATATTGCAGTTCCAGAGTAGCCTTTTTTGTCAGCATAATTCCAATACGACTGATATCCCATGAAAGCCAGGTCAAGTTGCCCGGCCTGCATTTTAGTTTCTTGCAGACAGAAAAAATCTGCATCAAGAGAATTGAATATATTGCTGAAACCTTTGCCTTCGCATGCTCTCAGTCCGTTTACATTCCAGGAGATAAATTTCATGTCATTTAAGTTTATATCTACAAATATAGGAAAAAAAAAGGATTATTCGCAAAAAACGGAGTAATTTTGTAATAACGATAGGCAGTTTAAGAAAACTTAGTGGTTAAGATGTTCACTAATTAATCATCTTTGGACTTTCAAGGAACTGGCTGGACTCTTTAAATTATCAATTATGAACTTAAAATATATTCTTGCTGTTGTTTCATTGCTTTGGACCTGTTCTCTCTATTCGCAGCTGATTTTCGTGCAGAAGGAACATGATTTTGGCAATATCATCTGGTACACTCCATCCCATGCTACCATTACTGTGATGAACAAGGGACCTCGTCCTGTCAGTATCAGCGAAGTGCTTGCCTCCAACAGCGCCGTTAAAGTTTCCTGGCCCAATACACCCATACTGCCGGGAGCATTTGTTGAAATAGCCATTACCATTCAGCCTCCTGTTGTGGGCCATTTCGACCATACCCTGTCGCTATATACCGATAGTATTAAAGAGATGCAGGATAGGATGCATTTGAAAGGCAATGTGTTGATGCAGTCGATGCAGGAGAGAAACACGGACGGTTTTCCCTATCATGTCAGCAAGTTATATCTTAGTACAGACAATATTGAGTTTGATGAAGTCAAACAAGGTCAGTTTCCTCAGCAAGTCGTCTCTGTCTATAATGCAGGGAGCGATATATGGCAGCCGGAACTGATGCATCTCCCCAAGTATCTTACCATGGAAGCTATACCAACCCGCATTCTTCCGGGCCGTGTGGGTAAGATTATACTGACCCTTGACAGCCGTCAACTCACTACAATGGGACTTACTCAAACCTCTGTTTATGTGGGACGGTTCCCGGGTGACAATGTCGGCAAAGATAATGAATTGTCTGTGTCGGCTGTTCTGGTTCCTTCTTATGATTCTACCTCTGTAGTTCAGCGGGAATTAGCACCCCAACTGGAATTGCCTTCAACCACCATATCGCTGCCTCCTTTTGGCAACAAGAAAAAGACCAAGGGCAAACTGTTGTTTACCAATACAGGTAAAAGCAGTTTGGAGATAAGTAATCTTCAGGTGTTCAATCCCGCTGTCGAAGTGCGTCTTTCCAAGGCAAAAATAGCCCCTGGTGAGACGGCAATCCTCATGGTGACTTTGCGACGTGACCTGATAGGGGCCTCCAAGGGGCGTTTGCGTATATTGATGATAACTAATGACCCTCGCCAGTCCAAAGTAATCTTTGATGTCATGAAGGGGAAAGAGAGTGTGAAATAAAAGAAGTGTTGTTCAATAAGAGAAAAATATATGAGAGACAGAAATTTGCCTATCAGGATAGTTGTTTTGTTAATAATATTGTGTATCGGCAGTATAAGCCTGCATGCAGAAAAGTCTTATAGAACTATCGTTATTGAGAACTACGGAGGAAAGCTATCGGCGAAGGCTGCGAGTGTTTTTGAAAGGATTGTCGGACAAAAAGCCGGCTGTGATTTGTTATCAGGCGGGAACAAACCTTTGAGGATTTTGTTAAGGCATGCCGATGACTTGCAGACTGAAGGATATCGTATTACCCGAACTTCAAAACATACTATTTGCGTTGAAGGCGGAAGTGACTATGGTATCATGTATGGTCTGGGCCGGGTGCTTCATACTGCCAACATTTCTTCCAAGGGGTTTGAATTGGGGAAATGTGAGGGTAGCTCAGCACCACAGAAAACCATAAGGGGCATATATCTTGCCACTCATTTTCATAATTTCTACAACGACGCCCCTGTTGATAAGGTGGCAGAGTATATAGAGGAATTGGCACTGTGGGGATATAATGGGCTACAGGTATGGTTTGATATGCATCATTATACCGGCCTTGAAGATCCGAAGGCGGTGTTGATGGCTGAAAGACTTAAAGCATTGCTTAAGGCAGGGCAGGAAATGGGAATGAAAAGCGGCCTTACTATGTTGGCAAACGAAAGCTACAATAATACTCCTGCAGAGCTGAGAGCCAAGCGTGTTAAGTGGACAGGTTTTTTTGGATGCGAGATATGCCCGTCTAAGCCGGGAGGAATGGAACTGATTCTGAGGCAGAGAAGCGAGATGCTGGATATGTTTAAGAAAATGGACCTTCAGATAGATAATATATGGTTGTGGCCTTATGACCAAGGTGGGTGCGAGTGTGAGGATTGTTCCCCATGGGGTGCCAATGGCTATCTGAAACTGACAAAAGAACTGGTCCGTCTTATTCACGAGAAAATGCCGTCAGCGAAAATAGTGCTTTCCACATGGCTGTTTGACTTTGAAGAACATGACAAGGGAGAATGGAGAGGTTTGGCTGATGCTTTCTCAAAGGAAATGCCATGGGTGGACTACATTATGGCCGATTCACATACAAAATTCCCCCAATATCTGCTGAGCCATCCTGTACCTGGAAACTTGCCATTGCTTAATTTCCCGGAGATTAGTATGTGGGAAAATATGCCATGGGGAGGGTATGGGGCAAATCCTCAGCCCTTGCGATTTGAGAAATTGTGGCGGGAAGTGTCGCCTTTGCTGGTTGGCGGCTATCCTTATTCCGAAGGGAAATACGAAGATATCAATAAGGTGCTTTATAGTCAGTTGTACTGGACGCCTGACCGTAACGCAACCGATATTCTGAAAGAGTATATCCGACATGAGTTCTCTGCAAAATATACTGACAAGATTGCCGAAGCCATCATTATCATAGAGAAGAATATGGGGTTGAAGGCGATAAACTGGTTTACCCATAAAGATGCCAGGAAGGAAATAATTGTTCCTTCACATGATTTCGGGGCACGGAGAGCTTTTGATATAATTAATGCCGTCAACAAAAAACTCCCCCGGCAAGTGCAATGCAGCTGGCGTTGGCGTATAGTTTACCTGAGGGCTTTTCTTGACTGTCGTTTACGTGAAACTAAGGGCCAGATAACCCACGACATCAATAATGCTTTCAAGGAGTTAAAAGCAATAAGCAGCTTAAGCGATGAAGCAAATTTCGTAGTACGACCACCATTCCTGCCCGACAGATAAATTAATTACTTCATGTTGTGTTTGTAAAAAAAATCGTTATTTTTGTTAATGGAATAATTGTTTTCATATGTACATCGCCATTGCGGGAAATATAGGAAGTGGTAAAAGCACTTTGACAAGGATGCTGGCCGAGTATTACGGCTGGGAGGCACGTTTTGAAGAAGTGGATGATAACCCATATATTGATGATTTCTATAATGACATTCCCCGTTGGGCGTTCAATATGGAGGTTTATTTCTTAAAAGAACGATTCAAGGATATTCTGGCAATTTCAAAATCAAAAAATACTATTGTACAGGATCGCTCCATCTATGAGGGTGTATATGTGTTTACTGCCGGGAATAAAGACATGGGTAATATGTCGGAACGTGATTTTAATACATATATGTGCCTTTTTGAGCAGATGATTGGACAAGTGAAGTATCCTGACTTGATGATTTATTTGCGGTCTTCTGTGTCCCATCTGGTGCATAATATTCAGAAGAGGGGCCGTGATTATGAGCAGCGTATGCAGCTGGATTATCTGGAAGGACTAAATGAAAGGTATGAGGATTTTATAACCAACAAATATAAGGGGAAAGTCATGATAGTCGATGTGGATGACGTTGACTTTCAAAACAACCCTGAAGATTTCGGCGCCATTGTAAAAAGAATCGACGAACACCTGTTTGGTTTATTTAAGACAGACAAATAATACAAAACTATAAGACTTATGCATATAGCTATTGCAGGTAACATAGGATGCGGAAAGACTACTCTTACGAAAATGCTCGCTAACCGCTATAACTGGATTCCCCGATTTGAGCCCGTTGATAACAATCCTTATCTTGAGGATTATTATGCAGATATGAACCGTTGGTCGTTTAATCTGCAGATATATTTCCTGGCGAAACGTTTTAAGGAAGTAGTGGAGATATCCAAGTCGGATGATGCCATTATACAGGACCGTACAATCTTTGAGGATGCCTGTATCTTTGCTCCCAACCTTCATGACATGGGACTTATGAGTGATCGTGACTTCAAGAACTATTCTGATCTTTTTGATACGATGATATCACTCGTCAAATTGCCTGACCTGATGATATATATACGATCAAGCATTCCCAACCTTGTGCAGCAGATACAGAAACGAGGACGCGATTTTGAACAATCCATGCGAATGGATTACCTGAAAGGATTGAACGACAGGTACGAAGAGTGGATTAAAGACTACAAAGGACATCTTGTCATAGTTGATGGTGACACGTGTAAATTTCAGCAAAATCCAGAGGATTTCAAGAGGATAACTGACCAGATAGATGCCCGCCTCTATGGACTCTTTCCTGAGTTTTAGTATATACCATAGGCTCCCCAAAAGACGTGGACGTAATGGGCTTCAGGAGATTTATATAACAAAAATATCCATTACGCTTAAAAGGATATGCTGTTTGCCACGATATAGGCAGATGTCCATGCAGCCTGAAGATTGAAACCTCCTGTAATCGCATCAATATCAAGAATTTCTCCAGCGAAATACAGGCGAGGATGTTGGCGGCACTCTAAAGTGACGGGATTGACATTGGAAAAAGCTATTCCTCCACAAGTAACAAATTCTCCTTTGTTGCGGCATTTCCCGGCAATGTCGTAGATGTCGTTACGGAGGACAGCAGTTATTTTGTTTTTCTGTTTTGTGTTGAGCGATATGTATGGCGCTTCCTTGTCAATGCCACACCGTAACAAGAGATAGTTCCAAATGCCAGAGGCTAATGCTTCTGGATGTATAGAACCGATATGCTTATGTGGATGGTTGGCAATACATTGGTTTAACCATGTGATGACAGACTGTTCCATGAGTCCTCCTGTCCAGTCTACAAAGAGCCGGCCTTTGTATTTATTGTCAGCAAGCCACTGTGCGGCATACGATGATAATGTGAGAATGCACGGTCCACTCATCCCGCGATGAGTAATGAGAATGGCGCCCTCTGAACGGAAACGTGTACCTGTAATGCCTGCGATGCAGTGTGGAATGGTGATACCTGCTAACGATGTGAGTGACGGTTCATTGATGTCAAAAGCAAACAGCGAAGGAACTGGGGTATTGATGTCCAAGTGTAGGTTCTGGAACATGGAAGAAGAGGTTATACCACCACATGTAATGATAAGATGGCTTGAGTGATATTTGTTCTGACGGATATCGCTGAATGATAGTATGTAACCATCGTCTGTTACGTCTATTTGGGTAACCTGATGAGACAAATGGAGTTTGATGTTTTCTTCCTCCATCAGACGTAAAAGCGTTCCAGTTATTTCCTGTGCATTGTCAGATACAGGAAAAATTCGCTGATCGTCTTGTTGCTTGAGTTTGACTCCTTCTTTGCTGAACCATGCTATGGTGTCATTGTGGCTAAAAGTTCGCAAAGCTCGTTTCATAAAATGATGACCTCGCGGATATATATGTGCAAGGTCAACGATGTCCTTAAAGGTGTTGGTGAGGTTACAGCGTCCACCTCCTGAAACCGTCACTTTCGCAAGAGGGTGGGGAGATGCCTCGAAGATGTGGATGTCGGCATGTGGTATCCTCCTTTTGAGGTTAATGGCGCAGAAACAACCAGCTGCACCAGCTCCTATGATGGCGATAATCATTTCGGTGGGATTATAAAAGAGGCCTGGAACAGTTTAGATTAAAACGTAGCATTGTAGATGGCTTCACGGCATGCCTCCATCAACCATTTAGGTGTTGATGTGGCACCACAGATGCCTAAGGTGGTACAACCTTCAAACCAATGGAAATCAATGTCGTCGGGTCCCTCCACCATATAGACATGTTTGTTTACTGACTTGCAGGCATTAAAGAGGGTATGCCCGTTGGAACTTTTCTGCCCGCAAACAAAGAGTATGGCATCGTGGTTGACGCAAAAATTCAGGAGACGAGGCAAACGGTTTGATACTTGGCGGCAAATGGTATCATAATATTTGAACGTAGCAGGTGGTTGGATGCGTTCTTCGATATATCTGACGATATCTTGAAAATCGCGTAATGGCTTCGTTGTCTGGGAGAAAAGTCGTATGTCACGGGTGAAATCCAGTTGCCTGACATCGGAGATGGAGTCAAGGACAATGGCGGTGCCGTTTGTCTGACCTACAAGTCCGAGCACCTCGGCATGACCGTGCTTGCCGAAGATGGCAATCTGGCAGTCTTTATCGCTTTGAACATACTCTTTTTGTATGCGCTTTTGAAGTTGTAATACTACAGGGCATGTGGCGTCAATAATGTTGATATTGTTCCTGATGGCCGTTTCGTAGGTCTCTGGAGGTTCTCCGTGGGCGCGGAGAAGTACTTTGACATTGTGCAACCGACGATACTGGTCGTGGTTTATTGTATGAAGGCCGAGATGATGAAGCCTGTAGCATTCTTTATCGTTATGGACGATGTCGCCAAGGCAATATAGGATGGAACCTGATTGCAATTCCTCCTCAGCCTTCTTGATGGCAGTTGTAACACCGAAGCAAAATCCGGAATGCTCGTCTATCTCAATACTAAGGTTCATGGCAGAAAATCAACTGACTTTCTCGTTAAAGATCTTAATCAGGATGTCCATCTCCTGTTCGAATGTCATATCGCTGTTGTCAAGGAGATAGGCATCGTGGGCTTGCTTAAGAGGAGAGACGGCTCTATGGGAATCAAGATAGTCTCTTTCCCGCACATTTTGGAGAATTTCTTCATAGGTGGCAGGAATTCCTTTCTCCTGCAGTTCCTTGAATCGACGTTGTGCACGTATTTCTGGCGAGGCAGTCATAAATACTTTCATTTCTGCTTCAGGGAAAACTACTGTGCCGATGTCGCGTCCGTCCATGACGATACCTCCGTTTTTCCCCATGGCACGCTGCTGGGCGACGAGTTCGTCCCTTACCCATGATATGGCAGCAACCGGGCTGACATGGGAGGATACTTCCATGGTACGGATTTGTTTTTCCACATTCTCTCCATTGAGATACATATCGCTATGTCCTGTCTCGCTATTATTGCAAAAAACAATCCGGGCTTTCTTGAGAAGCTCCTGAAGGAGAGGCTCATCGATGGAACCGTCGGAGTGAAAAACATTATTTTGAAGTGCCAGTAATGTAACGGCACGATACATTGCGCCAGTATCAATATATGTATAGTCAATTTTTTGGGCTAATAATTTGGCTATGGAACTTTTTCCCGTAGAAGATGTTCCGTCAATGGCAACGATAATGCTTTTCACGATATTATAGGCTATAGGATAAGTTAAGGAGTAGAGAAGATGTGCTGACGTGGTATTTAGCATAAGCCAAACCAACTTTGAAATTGAGGACATTGACGCCGCATCCAAGCGATAATCCTGCTCCATGGGCTGTCCCTGCAGCTTTTAGTTCGTTGGCAAGCCGACAATTATATCCGGCAGCGATATAAAAATTCTTGATGGGCAGGAAGTCAACACCGAATACGCAGTGATTGAAAAACTTTCTGCCGAAACCGTTTTTCTTATCTGGGTTATAGTAGTAGGAGTTATTCCATCGTGTGAGGTCACGCAATGTTACAGAGAAACGAAATGGCGCATTCTCCAGTTTGGTACTTATTCCCATCTGAAGGTCAAAGGGGAGATGCTCTGTCTGTCCTTCATAGAAAGAGGACAATTGTGTTCCTATGTTCTTAGCCACAATGCCGAACGAAAAATCCTTGTCCTCATTTGTGTAATGCAATCCCAGGTCAAACCCGATAGCCGTTGAGGTATAATCCGCATATTTGGAGAAGATATAGCGACAAGTGGCTCCGCCAGCCCATCCTTTGCCCATTGTATAGCTGTAGAGGGCAGATATGGCCATGTCTTTGGCAGAGAATGAGCCTATCACATTGCCATATTCGTCTGTTTCATCCATGGAGCCGTAACTGAAGAGTTGTCCGGTAATGCCGAAAGTGTGACGGACACTATAAACCTTGGTCAAGACTGCGCCCAATACTTTTGTGTCTTTGATGTAACTGAGGTAATCAAGGTTAATTGACATGTCGTTGACCTGTGATGCTTGTGCTGGATTACTGAAGACAAGAGTAGGGTCATCAACAGCAAGGGAGACATTCTCACCTCCTAATGCGCTGGTATGAGCTGCGAGAGGTATTTTAAGAAAGTTGAATACAGAGGAACTCTCCTGTGCCTGCCCTAAAGCCGTGAAGAGTGCGAAAACCAAAGAAAGTATGTTGTTTTTGCCCATTCTTAACCAAAATTAATATTCAAAGTTACGTTTTTTTCAATATCTGCGCTAATTTTGCATTTGAAAAAGACAATATACTTTATAATAACGGAAGAAAGAGTTGTTTATTGTATTTGACCTTTGCCGTTAATGGAATGGTATGAAAGTAACTGAGTTGTTCTCAGAAAAGTGGTGTGAATGTGTTTTCAGGCATCGTAATAAGGAATACGGGGCCTATATATTGCGTAAGGAGACAGGCCGCCGCTATACTATTGCTTTATCTGTTCTTTTTTTCTTTGTTATTGTCACTTTTGCTCCTATTGTTGTTCTTACTTACTACAACAAACCTGTAAAGGTCAAATTATCTGACCCAATGAAGCATGTCACCCGTTTTGATGGCGTTCGTATTAAAGAGGCTCGTCCTGTTCGCCGCCCGATGCATAAGCAGGTAATTCCGTCAAAAGAAGTTGTTGAGACTGTGAGAGAAAAAGAAATCGTGAGCGATGTGGCAACAACAGAACTCCCTGAGGAAGGTGAGGTGGACTTTGACAAGATTCAGGATATTCCCATTGACTCCCTACAAGTGCTCATTAAGGAAGCCACTTTGGAACTTGCTAAAGAAAGGCAGCAGACGAATGGTTCTGTTGTAGATTCCATTCCCCGTTATCCTACAGGTCTTGCTGATTTCATGAAGTGGCTGAATAGAAATATGATATATCCGAGAATTTGTGTAAACAATAAACAAAGCGGTAAAGTTATTGCAGCCTTCATTGTAGAGTCTTCTGGTGATGTAACAGATGTCCGTATATTGGAAGGTAATATCCGCGAATTAAATTACGAGGTTCTCCGGGTACTTAAAAGGATGCCGAAATGGATTCCGGGCAAACGCAATGGAAAACCGATACGTACCCAGGTAACCTTGCCTGTGGAATTCAATTTCGACGATGAGCCGTTTTCATGAAACATGATTAAATAATACTAATAAATGCTTACTTATCAAACTTTAACCGACAAAGTCAATGCGGCAATAGCAGACATACAGTTCCCTAAAGAACCCCAGGGGCTATATGAACCTATATCCTATATAATGTCTTTTGGCGGTAAACGTATCCGTCCTGTTTTCATGCTTCTTGCAGCACAGCTTTTCAATAAGGACCCTGAACGCTTTATGGATGCAGCCGTGTCGCTGGAGATATTTCATAATTATACACTACTCCATGACGACTTGATGGATAATGCCGATTTCCGTCGTGGAAAGCCAACGGTACACAAACGCTGGGATGCTAACACGGCCATCCTCTCTGGTGATGCAATGTTCATACTCTCATGCAAGAAAATGTATAATGCTGTGAATGAGAATTGCCCTGAGGCTATGACAGAATTCTTGAAAACACAGTTGGAGGTGATTGAAGGGCAACAATATGACATGAATTTTGAGACCCGCATGGATGTTTCTCTTGAAGAGTATTTTGAGATGATTCGTCTTAAGACAGGCGTGCTGATTTCCTCAGCATTGAAAATAGGAGCTCTGCTTGGAGGAGCTTCTAAGGATGAGGCTGAATTGCTCTATCAATATGGTGCGCAGATAGGCAAGGCTTTTCAGGTGCAAGACGATTACCTTGATACTTTTGGCGACGTGAAGGTGTTTGGAAAGAATATTGGCGGTGACATTATGGAAGGTAAGAAGACATTCCTGCTGATCAGTGCCCTAAAAAAAGCCAATGCAACTCAGAAGCTACAGATGATAGACTGGTTGGAAAAGAAAGATTGCGAGCCTTTGGACAAGATAGATTTTATAACAAAAATGTACATAGAACTGGGGATACCTGATGATTACAATGCCTGTATGAAAGACTGCTATGCCAAGGCAGACAATTATCTTGCTAAGTTGCATGTCCCAGAAGATAGTAAGAACGAGTTGAAGGTTTTTGCTGATAAACTGAGTTATAGAAATAATTAAATATATTCCATACGGATGTTTGTTGACACTCATGCTCATATCTATAGTGAGGAGTTTGCCGAAGATATAGAAGACGTAATAGCCCGTGCCAAAAATGCTGGAGCCGTAGGCGTACTCCTGCCAGTGACAGATGAGGCATCTGATTCTGCAGCTGTGGCCTTATGTCAGCATCATGCAGATTTCCTGTATCCTATGATAGGACTTCATCCAGAGGATATTCCTGCGGATTATAAAGAGGTCTTGTGTAGGATGGAAAGAAAACTGCAGAAGCATCATCCTTATGTTGCTGTGGGAGAAGTTGGATTGGATTTTTATTGGGACACTTCAATGAAAAAAGAACAGAAAGATGTTTTCTGTACACAGGTGGAATGGTCTTTGAAGTATCATTTGCCCTTGATGATTCATTCGCGTTCAGCTCATCGTGAATTGGTAGAATGCTTATTGCCATATGCCAAGGAAAAGGAATTGTGTGGTGTGTTTCATTGTTTTACAGGTTCGAAAGATGAGGCTGAAGAGCTGCTGGATATGTTTCCTTCATTCTATTTAGGTATTGGTGGGGTTGTGACTTTCAAGAAATCCTCTTTGCCACAGGTGTTGGCAGACAGTGTCCCCTTAAATCGCATAGTATTGGAAACAGATTCTCCTTATATGGCTCCCGTTCCATATCGTGGTAAAAGAAATGAGCCTTCCTTTATTCCGGGCATAATCAGTCGCTTGGCAGATACTTATCATGTTATACCCGAAGAAGTTGAGGGAATAACCACCCGCAATGCAGTCGGGTTATTCAAATTAAAAGAACATACTGGCAGCAATTAAATAACTTGCCGTCCTAATTATCAGACCTGTCTGTCTGGCACCGATTCCTTAATAGTTTTTCTTGAGTTCGGCTAGCAAAGCCTTGTAATCCCTGTTGTCTTCTATGTGGTTGGGTTTGACATAGGATGAAAGAAAACCTGCGTGGCGACCTGCTTTGATGTTCTCTTTCTTGTCATCAAAATATAATGTTTCTGCCGGGGAAAGACCTGTTGTTTGTATGAGATGCTCGTAGATGCCAAGGTCTGGCTTGGCAGTTTTCAGCTCAAACGAAAGAAATACATCATCAAAGCAATCCTCCACTTCGTAGCCGGCCTCTTTGAGTTGTCTGACCGATGTCTGCCACAACACATCATTTATGTTGCTAAGGAGATAAACCTTATAGTGGGTGCGTAGTCTTTTCAGGATTTCCAGACGATCCACAGAGATATCGCCAGTAAGGAGCATGACCACCTCATAGAATTTTTCAAGAGGAACGCCATTGGCACATAGTTGATGAGCCTCCCTGATAAGTTCGTCGGTAGGACGTAAACCACAGATAAACTCATCCATCATGTGGCGGATAGTCTTCCGATGGAGTATTTGTCTCAGCCAAGAGACTTTCAAATCAAGAAAGGCTTGTTTAATTAATCGCTTATCTACGTTAATGACAACACCGCCATAGTCAAAAACAAGATTCTTAATCATTGTGTTATTAAAGAGTCTGGCAAAAGAAAGATGTCAAAAACTTTAGGAGCGTCAACCGTTGGTCTTGAGGTTGCTATTTCTTTGTTGATGTCTCTGGCCGGGGATGATTTTTGATTCCTGGTTGCAAGTTTCTTTGTGAGTGACTTTTACGGTTACTTAATTTTCTCTGAATCATGTCTTCCACACGATACAAATGATATATTTGCTCCGGATTCAGCACTTTGGCAAATTTGTCAATGTATTTGCTGCGTAATCGTTGGCTTTCCTCCTGTTTCTTGAGTATTCTTTTTACAGTTGCTACAGCTTCTTCATTTGTAGTGGGCTTTTCAAATTTTGGCATGCCCCAAATGGCCATCATATCGTTGTTGTATTCAGTATAGATGGGCTTGAATTCCTCGGTTTGTTGAGGAGTCAGATTGAGACTTACTGCAAATTCTGATAACTTGGCATTGAGAAGTCGGGTTTTGAATTGTGCCAATTTGTTGTTGTCCTGGGCAATGCCACCGATGTGGAAAACAAGGAATAAGCTTATTAGAATTATCTTTCTCATAATGCTGTTGTTTTTATGTGGATTAGTGATATTCTTCAATTACTTCAGCCTGGTAGTAATTAATCTGTTCAGCCTCTTCATCGGAAATGCTGCCAAGAAATTCGTCAAGCGGACTTTGGGCAACAACAGCTATTTTCGGACTAGAACTGCAAAAAAATTGTTTCCCGATGAATTTCCAACTGACCGTAGTAATTAAAATGAGTATTGCAGCACTTGCGATTGCGGTCAGAACATGTCGGCGTAGCATAAAGACTCTTGCCTTCGGAGCCGATGAAGTAGAGTCCAATGCTTTCTCTATGGATTTTGCCCACAGATTATCAATGTATTCCTCACTCTCGTTGTAAGGTAGCTTCTTTCCGAAATCCTTTAACTCTTTCATATGTTTTCGTTTAAGTAAGTTCTTATTTTTTCTACGGCAAAATGGTAGTTTGTTTTCAGATTACCCACTTTCTTGCCAGTAATTTCAGCAATCTGTTCGTATGTCAGTTCGTCATAATAACGAAGGTTGAAAGCGATGCGTTGTTGAGTAGGCAGTTTGAGCAATGCTTCTTGAAGAAGTCCTTCTGCTTTGTTCCCGTCCAGTTGATTCTCGGCGATGAGTGTTCGGTTAAGTTCTTCTCCTATCGAATCGATACTCTGCATGAAAGTAGTCCGCTTGCGCAAAACCTGCAAGGCCTCGTTAGTGGCAATGCGGTATATCCATGCTTTTAGTTGGCTGGCATTGCCTTTGAAAGAGTCGAGATTCGTCCAAATCTTGATACTCGTTTCTTGTACGGCATCTTCCGCATCATCATGTCCTATTACTGTTCGGCGTATGTGCCAGTAAAGCATTCTGCCATATTGACCCAGCAATGCTCTGAAACCGATTTCCTTGGTGAGGGGATTGCGGAGCAGATCACATAATTCTTCATCGCTGTAGTGAGGCTTGGCCATGACAGTTTGTCTTATCAATTGTTGGCATGCTTTGCATGCTCTTACATTTACAATGATGCATAATATATGACAAAGTTAAAAAGAAAAAAGAAAAAAGAAAAATAATCCGGCAGGATATAGTGTGCTCATTATATTTTTATTACTTTTGCAGTCAGAAATAGACCACAGACATAATGGAGAGATGCTCGAGTGGTTGAAGAGGCACGCCTGGAAAGCGTGTATACCCCTAAAGGGTATCGGGGGTTCGAATCCCCCTCTCTC
>ONKB01000055.1 GCA_900318305.1 uncultured Prevotellaceae bacterium
CAAGCATTTTCCAGTACACCCTTAGGGGCTCGAACCCTAGACCCACTGATTAAGAGTCAGTTGCTCTACCAACTGAGCTAAGGGTGCATTTCTTTTATGCGACTGCAAAATTACACATTTTTATTTATTCTGACCAAACATTTTGGATAAATATTTCTCACAAATCAAAAAAACCTGTCGGAGAAGTACGATTGAGCGCTGTAATCTTCGGGAAAGACTGTTCTTCCACATCTTCTTGTGCCAAAGCCCTTATCACTTCATTCAGAGCATTTTGAGGGGTATTATTATTCGCACTTATATGACATAACCAAACATGGGACAAATGGCTATAGTGACGTTTCACTGTTTCTGCAGCCTCTCTGTTGGAGAGATGCCCGTTCAATCCAAAGATTCGTCTTTTTAACATGGCCGGATAAGGACCGTTACGCAACATTTCCTCATCATAATTGGACTCTATTATTAAATGATTGGCCCTGGACAGGAAAGAATGTATCTCATCTGTCACAGACCCGTCATCTGTCACAAGTGCCAGGCGTATATCACCATAAGTTATGTAGTAGCCGACGTTATCACGACTGTCATGAGGCACTTCAAAAGGAGTCAGCTGACATCCCAGAAAAGCCATTGGAGCATTTTTGTCTATTACACGACGATACTCAACTGGTATCTTTTGACGAATTACCGGATTTGCATCCAATCCTTTCCACACATCCCGGGTAGCATGGACAGGTATGCTGTATTTTGTTGAAAGGGAATATGCTGCACAAACATGGTCTATATGGTCGTGAGTCAGGAAAATACCTTTTATGTTCTGATGTGAGATACCATACATAACAAAATATTTTGCCATTTTACGTATGCCTACCCCTGCGTCAATCAGGAAAGCACCTTTCTCATTCTGGAAATAGAAACAGTTTCCACTGCTGCCACTACCAAAACACAAAAATCTGAATACACTCATAAGACATACAAAATTACTAAAAAAGCCCATATCCATTTACACTTTTGAGTTACAATATAGCTGGCATTCCAAGTATGAAATGCATGTTGATGCCATATCTTCAACTATCTGTGCAGAATAAACGCCATGTATCAGTAAAAAAACGGGAAAAAACACCGCAGTCAAAACTCTTTTATATAATTTTGAACAATTAAAGTGTTAACCACCTATGCAAAAAAAACTCTTACTTGCTTTAACTGGATTATTCCTGTTTCTCCAGACATCATGCAACAGATCGGAACAGGATGAGCCCAGAACATGTGCCCGGAATTTCTGCCAGGCCTTTTTCAATTTCAACTATTCTGATGCACTGAAGTATTGTGCATCTGGAGAAGCAGGATGGCTAAAAGTTTTCATATCAAATTTACTTCAGGAAGATATGGACAGCATCCGACATATCAGCGTAACACCCCAATTCAATATAGAAGATATCACCTACAGGGGTGATTCCTGTGCTCTGGCAATCATTAAGGTGCATTCCGTCTATTATTTTGACACCATAGGTCGCCCTGGACATTTTGTAAAAGAAGGCATATACAATTTATCTATGATCCGGGAAAAAGGCAAATGGAGAATCAGAACGGGAGACCTACGGCAAAATGGAAAGTAAAATCTCTTTTCAGATTTGGGTGGAAAATCGGATAATGCTCCCTTACCGTTGAATAGGAAGGTGAAACAGCCTTCATTCCCATATCAAAACGCAAGATAAAATAGTCAAAATTGAATCTTAGGCCCATACCATATGAGGCCGCTATCTGTTTGTAGAAGGTATCAAATTTAAATTGTCCGCCAGGCTGCGCCGCATAATTCCGGGTAGTCCAGATATTGCCTGCATCAACGAACAAGGCACCTGACAATTTCCAGAAAAGATAAGAGCGCAGCTCCATATTAAACAACAGTTTAAGGTTACCCGTTTGGTTGATGAAGTCTATCTTGCCATCTTTTTCCTGATAGGAACCTGGTCCCAATTCCCTCACCGACCAGCCTCGCACACTATTTGCCCCTCCAGCAAAATAACGTTTCTCATAGGGAACCATTGTTGCATTACCATAAGGAATAACCAAGCCGATTGCACCACGCATTGCCAACGTATTATTCTTGTTCAGGGAAATGCTACGGGCATAGTCTATATCAAATTTAAGATACTGGGCAAATGCCACATTAAATAATGTGTACCGTCTGTCAGCATCCTTTTTCACATCAAGACATTTTGAAAACAGATAGAGCAGATTTCCTGCCGACTCTATGCCAATATGGAACTGGGTTGCGTCTTTTCGTCCTTGTGGATTATTTGAGCTGCCCGTAGAATTATAAATGAAATTATATGCACTGTTGAGGATAAATAAATTCTCATAAGTATAGCGCACTATAGCGAACCGTGCATTGTCATTATCCAGGTATTCTCTCCTGAAAGTATTGGATATCCACGGCATAAACACATAGTTCAGTCCAATGGCATCCAACTTGTGCTGATGACGGTTCTGGTGGCCATTCCATTTATAGCTCCATAATGCCGTCAAGACCCGGCGATGAAACTCGGGCCGTTGCTGAGTATTATACTGAAGAACAAACTCTGAAGAGCCATGCATATTGACACGGCGATGCTCTGGCATAAAAGGAATAATGATGCGGGGAAATGACAAACGGCTCTCTACGGAAAACTCAAAGAAATTCTGGTCACTATATCCCTCTAGACCCGTAATCGCCTCAAATGCCGCTTTCGCCTTGGTGGTCCACACCTCAGAACCATGAAAAAGATTACGGTTGGTAAAACTGACAGAAGAAGCAACACCAAGGTCGCCAGATGTATTAGTTCCCTCTAGTTCTGCCGAAACTTGATTTAACTTGTCTGTACGCAAGGTTATATGACAATCCAGTGTTCCAGCTCCTGAATCACTGAAATGAATAGAAGAACTGCGCAAAATCTTCAGACGAGAAAAGTTATTGTAGGTGGCACGCACAGCCTCTTCATTGTAATAAGCACCGCGCTGAATCTCCAATTGAGAATAGATAACATTAGGCCTGATAGTACGAAGACCTTTGTAGCGTATCTTTATACCCCGGTACTTTATACTGTCATATGCCTGATAAGATAAGCCATCATCAGCCACGACATCAACGCTCACCTTGCCAATCCAATAACGGGTATAGTCGGTTTCCGGATCAGCAGCCAATGTCTTTCCGCTGTAATGCAACGTCAATGCCAATTCCTGCGGGCCAGCTATGGAGTCAATATCATAATATATATACTTCTTTAATGCACGATAATATCCGTTTCGGTGCAGAAGGTTTATAATACGGCTGCGTTCATTATCCAGGATATTGGCGTCGCAAGGCATGTTCACTGTCAGAAGACTCTCCCCTTCATTTTTCTTCAGTATAGAGTCTATCACCGGGTCATCTATCACATAGTCAATTGAGCGAATACGGTATAGCTGACCCGGATGAAGGTTATAAGACAACTTGGCCTTATGACCCTTTATTCTGATACTGTCATCCACATTAGCATGAAGATATCCGCGAGACTGCAATGCCAGCGTTAGCTGGTTCTTTGACGTTTGTGTCATCTGCTCATCATAAATAACAGGAGCCTCACCTAAACGCTGTAAAAAGCGATTAAACCGCTTAGTGGAATCCGTTCCTGCCATGCAATATATACCGAGAGGCACTTTTACTACATTAAACCATCTGGAATTTGCTTCCTGACGGACATATGTCCTGTATGAACCAGCATCAATGGATTTCTCTGAAGAGGCAACATTTACCGAGGTAAGTACATGCTGTCCTTCCGAAAGAAACTTTTCCGAAGAACAACTCATCATAACATACATTGTCATGAGAGAAAAAACCAACAGCAACAATCTCCTCACTGATTATCAGCAATTGCCTTTTCAAATTCAACACAAAGATAAATATTTATACAGAAATAACAGGTAGTTTCTCTTTCAGTAAGAATACTTTTCTTACTTGACGGAAAATGAAAATACCGTCTGCTTATGTGTATTCACCTAAGTTTTTATCTGTAACACTTGTCTATCTCCGATTTTTTAATAAACTTTGTGCAACAATAATACTTACGCCACAATTTTATGATCAGCAAAAACAGGATAAAAGACATCCATGCACTTGGCTTGAAAAAAAACAGAGACAGTCTGGGTCTGTTTGTTGCAGAGGGTCCGAAAATTGTATCCGAACTGTTACATGTCTTTACATGTACCTATATTGCCTATACTCAGGACTGGTTCTCCTCCCATGTTTCAGAACTTCCAGAGAACATACCCTTCCAGGATGAAGTAACAAACTTGGAATTAGCCAAGGCCAGTTTTCTCCAAACTCCGCAACAAGTCATAGCCATTTTCAAGAAACCCGAGGTCGTCTCACCCAGCAGCAAATTTGCTCAAAAAGA
>ONKB01000086.1 GCA_900318305.1 uncultured Prevotellaceae bacterium
GCGCCAACATTCACAACATAGCATACGTTGATATGGTTACAGGAAAAGTTCACGACATGTCCTCACTTGTAGTGGGGCAGTTTCCCGGCAATGCCATGAAACTGACAAACATCCCCCTGTGGGATGCCCCAGTATTGATCATAGAGAAAAATCAAATCAATTACTAACCTCCGAACTCCCAGAGAACAGAGTTGTCAAAACACATTGTTTTCCAAATTTTTCAAAAAAAATAAAATAATAATTTCTTTTGATATCTCACACATTTCTGTTATTTTTGTGAGAAATTTTGACAAATCATTATGAGACAACCAACATTTGAAGTTATGAAAAGAATTGTTTTATTATTAGCGGTATTGCTACTCGGCGTAACAGCATCTGCACAAGAGGAGAAAGGAATTTTCACCATCCAGCCTAAGCTGGGTATGAACATCGCCAACTACATTGAAGGAGGAAATACAGATCCGCGTATCGGACTTGCCATAGGCGCAGAAGGAGAATACAGGTTCAGCAGGCTCTTCAGCCTTTCCGTAGGCGTAATCTATTCACAGCAGGGCGACAAAGAGGAAGGATACCTCAATAATGTCTATGCCAAGACAACAGACAAACTGGACTATCTTAACATTCCCCTGATGTTCAACCTCTATGTAGCGAAAGGACTCGCACTGAAATTGGGAGTACAGCCTAATTTCAACATCAGCGCAAAATATGAGATTGAGGCCAACGGCATGACTATAGGCGGGGATTATTCCGACCAAGGCATTGACATCAAGTCTTTTGACTTGTCACTCCCGCTGGGACTGTCCTATGAATTCCACAATATTGTCATAGACGGCAGGTACAACCTGGGGCTGACCAAAATTGTAGAAGGCTATAAGACCAAGCACAGCGTGTTCCAGATAACACTGGGATACAAGTTCAGATTATAAAGAAGAATAATGAGCAGAATTGCTCTACTGCTGACAGGCCTTCTTCTCCTGACACCCCTCAGTCGCAAAGCGACAGCTCAAGTCACTCACCCAAGTCGGAATCCTCTTTAGAATCCATAGGGATTGATGCTCTTGTAGAAATTGTTCATCCGCTCCTCGAGATTTTCCTCTCCCCTCATATCCTCGGGAACAAGCTGTGAGGCCTTTGCCTCTTCATCGTCGGCACCGGCGGCATCACCGATGCTACGCTTTACCTCCGCACGCAACTTATAGGCAGGGATAAAGTCCTCCCTCATACTGATTGCCTCGTCCAATACCGCCAAGGCCTCCGTAGGACGGTTCTGGTCCATATAGATACGGGCTATCCTAAGAGGAGCCTCGGTATTGAAGGGGTCAAGTTCCAACATTCTCTGGTATGCGCTCACTGCCGCATCCCACTCCCCTTTCTGCTCACACATCATGCCTTGCAACAGCCAGGCACCTTCGGTGGCCGACTCGTCCTTCACCAAGACGTCCAAGTCACTTTGAACATCATCCAATTTGCCCTGCTCATAGTAGGTACGCGCACGCAGCAAACGTACTGTAACATATTGGGCATCATGTTCGAGCAAAGTCGTCAGGTCCTGCTCAGCACCCAGAAAATCTCCCTGGCTGAACTTACTGCGCGCAAGTAGATAGAGGGCATTGTCATCGTCGGGAGTGAGTTCCAATGCTTTGCCGGCATTGGCTGCCATGAGTGTCCAGTCCTGCATCTGCTCAGCCGCAATAGCGGCATCGGTATAGAGTTGGGCATTCTGGGGAGTCTCACCTTGCAGGCGCTGGAGAATAGGCAATGCCTTGGCACCCTGGTTAAGATGGGTATAACACTCCGACAGAGAATACCATGTCTCACTATCATCCTGATACTCCAATGCGGCAGTCAGACATTGCACGGCATATTCCACATGACCGCTTTGCATAGCCCGAAGACCATCGTCACGAAGCGTCTCGAAGCGGTATCTTCTCTCATGCTCCTCTTCTGGATCTGCCGGCTCGTCAGCGGAGGCCTCATTCTCCGGCAAGGGCTCCTCTTGCACAACAGGCTCATTCACTTCATCCGACGCATTGGCATCAGCTCCGTCAATATTCTCAACATACTCTATCTTATCGGTCAGACCGAATATTCTCTTCAGGAAACTCATCTTGTTTATTTTGGATTAATTATTATCTGCGACATCTGGTCCTTCTGGTGATACACAGTTATATTGCTTTTTACGAAATCGGCTTTATCGCAATGATATATATCAACAAACTGCTGTGGGTTCATATCCGCGAGAGGAAACCAGCTGCTTTGTATCTGAAGGGCTATGCGATGTCCCTTGCGGAAAGTGTGGGCGATAGCCTGCATACGCACCGGCACAGTGGCAATCACATCGGGAACAAACGGCACTCCCCTGGCGAAGCCTTCCCTGTAGCGCCCACGCATGATATCCATCCGCACAGGAAGCTGGTATCCGTTGAGCGTATTGGGTTCTCCAGGATGACGCCGGCTGTAGTCATCGGGATAGACATCAATCAGCTTCACCACGAAATCGGCATCAGCAGTAGATATGGACACCCGCAGCAAAGCCTCTACCTCACCGCTCAAGGTAACATCCTCTTCGAGAGGCTGGGTCGTGAAACTCAATACATCGGAACGTCGCCCGGCAAAACGCTGGTCACCTGTCATATACTCTGCAGGACGCTTGTACCATGTTCCCTCTATATAGGGTACAGGGTGTTCAGGGTCGGAGATATATGACGACGAAGACGACATCCCGGTGGGAGGGGTCTCGCTCAGCATGCCGTTGGGGTGGAGATAGAAAACTTGACTGTCTTCACCTTCCGGCCATTTGGAGAAAGCATGCCACTTGTTCTCTCCCGTGTAGAAAACCTTCACTCTCTCCGACTCAGGCAAAGCGACACCGGTATTTCTCAGATAACGGTTCAGAAACGGATACTCTATCTTTTCCTGATAATATGCCGACTGGTTCTGCTCGCCAAACACATAGGCACCAAGGGCATTCTTGTCGGTATTGTTCCACCCTCCGTGGGACCAGGGGCCCAAGGTAAAGAACAACGGCATATCAGGGTTCTGAATGGCGAGACTTCTGTAGAGCTGGCAGGCTCCATAGTTATCCTCGGCATCCCACAAACCACCTACAACCATGACGGCAGGTTTCACGTTGGTCAGGAAACGGGTATAGTCACGGGCAAGCCACCACTCATCCTCATCGGGATGCTCACACATTTCGGTCCAGAAGGGCACCTCCCCCCTGAATTTTGCAGAAAGGTCCTTTATGGTGTGTCTCAGGAAAAAACTATAATCGTCGGTATCCATGAAGTCGGGTGCCTTCGGCTCCCTGCCTATCCCCTCACGCACACGACAATGCTTGTTGGTGAAGTTGAAAGCGTCTCTCACAAAAAATACGCCGTTGTGATGGAAGTCATCGCCACGGAACCAGTTGAACACTGGAGCCTGAGGCACAGCCGCCTTGATGGCCTTATGACCACACAAGGCACCCTGAATGGCATAGAAGCCACAATAAGAGCTGCCAATCAGGGCAATATTGCCGTTATGGTTCGCCACATGGGCCAACAGCCAGTCGCAGGTGTCATAGGTATCTGTTGCCTCGTCAAACGACTTGCCGCCATGGATAAATGATGCCAAAGGACGTATGTTAACATAGACGCCCTCACTCTTGCCCTTGCCACGCACATCCTGAAAGACAAAAATATAATTATCCTCCGCATATTTATGCCAACCGCGCCAAAGCGCACTTTCCCACGAGGCACCATATGCACATTCATACGGAGTGCGCTTGAACAGCATAGGGCTTTTCCCGTCAGATTGCTTCGGCGTATATATCGCTGTAAACAATCTTGTGCCGTCACGCATCGGAATCATCACTTCCTGCTTATCATAGTGACTCTCCACCCAAGCCTTGTCAACCGAAGGAGCCGCAAGAGTAGATGAATACCTGCTCTGACTTTCCTGAATTGTAACAGAAGAAACTTCTGCATCAGACCAAGCATGAAGGGCTATGCTGAAAAACAGTAGACTAAAATATACTATTCTCATGAAATCAGTAAATGTAGCACAAAGTTAATCATAAAAAAAATATTATCATGAAAACCAACAAATACATTGTCCCGTAAGACAAAAAGAATTAAATTTGCAGAAACTTACATATTATCAGTATGAGACATATAAAATTTATCGGAGCTTTAATGATGCTCCTCTTTCTCTCCTGGGGCACTAACTCCATAACAGCCGCACAGCGCAACAACATCATCTTCGACACCGATATGGGAAATGATGTCGACGATGTCATGGCATTAGACTTGCTCCTGAAATATCACGAGGCAGGCAAGATTAATCTCCTGGCAATCATGGGAAACCGTCAGGCTGAGTCTTGCTGTGCATTCATTGACATGTACGACACTTGGTTCGGTTGTCCCAACATTCCTATCGGCCAGGTCATCAACGGCTCCAACCCCACCCCTGAGGAAAAGTCCTATGCCACCAAGACGTTAAACATGCAGGTTAACGGCAAACCCATGTTCAAGACAACCCATAAGGACCAGAAGGCATATCCCAACGCCGTTGACCTGTACCGCAAGGTATTGGCCAAGGCACACGATAAATCGGTAATCATTGTCACGGTAGGTTTCTCCTCCAATCTCTCCCGTTTGATGGAAACCACAAAAGACGAGCACTCCCCCCTCTGCGGCATGGAACTGTTAAAGAAGAAATGTAAATTCATATCTGTCATGGCAGCCAACTTCCTGCCGAATGCCAAGCCCGAATACAATGTCTGGAACGATGTGCCTGCTGCAAGGAAGCTATTCACTGAGTGCCCTGTGGACCTCATCTTCGGCACATTTGACCTGGGCAAGAAAATCCTCTATCCGGCAACCAGCATTGAGAACGATTTCAAATGGGCAGGAAACCATCCCTTTGTCAAAGCATACGAGTCCTACATGAAGATGCCTTACAACCGTCCCACATGGGATCCCATTTCCGCATTGTATGCCCTGGAGCCCAACAATGGTTTCTTCAGCCTCTCAGAAAAAGGTACTGTGGCAGTTGACGACAAAGGCGGCACAGTATTCACACCCGACCCCAACGGCAAATGCTGCTATCTTATCACTACGGCAGAGCAGAACGAAAAAATCAAGAACTACTTTGTGAAATGTATCTCCAAGAAGCCTCTGCGCTACAGGAGATAACCACCGAGTGAACGTCTTGACTTTAAAAGACTTTCCAGCAGCTCAAAAGGTATATCACTATATATTTATGGTTTAAAGACCCGTGGAGAACTGGCTTAAACTCCATGTTCAAGAACCCGACGAAACGGACTGACATTCTGTTTTGTCGGGTTCTTGAATGAATTGCTATTGCACATAAACTATATACGTAGAATTCATGGGTGGCACCTTTATTTTTTTCAACTTACCAACAATTTCCTGTAGCCTGAAATCTTGTCCATTTTGGGACAAAGGCAAATCTTGGGACAGGCCAAATGACTTTAAAATGACAGGCGAAATGATCTCGTGACACAGGCCAAA
>ONKB01000092.1 GCA_900318305.1 uncultured Prevotellaceae bacterium
AGGCCAAATGACTTTAAAATGACAGGCCAAATGATCTCGTGACACAGGCCAAAACTTTTCATGGAACACCGAGAAATTTTTGCTGGAACACCGGAAAATTTTTTCTGGAGCTTCGGGAAATTTTTTATGGTTCTGGCAGTAAAATTTGCCGCCCTGTTATACTGTGTAACGTAACTGCCTGGAAAATCAGGGAGAAAGACCATGGAAAAGGCCCAAAAATGGAAGCAAAATGAGCATCCGTTTTTAAGGTTTGAAAATACTAAAAAAGCCCTGTTTTGTCCATTTTTGTACTTTAAAGTACCAAAAAGGACAAAAAAAAGGAGCCTCAAGAGCGAGAGTTGAGAGTTTAGAGCGTAACTTTGCTTGCGAAGACACACTTCCTCCCTCCCTTCGGGGTACTCCTCCTAATTTAAGAGGAGAGCTTAACCTAACTTAGGATGGTAACTGTATATAAGTTACATTAAGTCAATAAATTAATGATTCTCCCTTTGTCTTAGAGAGGAACTTTTTTCTTTTTCTTCTTAGCTTTTAACGGCAATCAGTTTTCAGCTTTTGTCCTTGCGGGAATGCTTTTGATGATGTCTTTGCCAGAACATCATCTCTCCCCATATCACTTCCGTGGGGCAGAAAGAAAACAACTCCAAATGTCTCTTTCTGTAGTGAAGGAACTGTCCCCAAACTCCCTTTTTCTTGTCGGAATAGTATCCGAAATTGCCGCCTTTGAAGATTTCCCGTTCCATCATCTCTCCGCGTTTTCTGTCGGGTGGGCATATCATTCTCTCCCGCTCCAGTTTGAACAGGTCGCCTAGTACCCACATTACGGCACCGGCGATCTGTCTCAGCCCAAGCCGTCTCAGTTCGCGTGTTGTTATCGGGCAGCTACTGTTTTTCAGCAGGAGATAGTAGTCTGTCAGATGCCTTAGTCCGATGCCCGTTCTGAGAAAATGGCGCTGTATGTGTGCCATTTGCATCAGCAAGGCAAATCGTAGCGTGGGTACGCAGAACCCTTCTTGGGTCATCTCTGACTTCATGATTTCCTCCTTGACAGCCTTTTGCAGCCGCCAGTTGGTCAGCGGGAAGTAGTTGCCCGATGATGGAAGGAAATGCACCTCCACATTGGCTCCGTAGAGCAGGTCATGGAGATGGGCGTGGTGATAGTCTATCTTGTATTCCAAGGCCATATCGTCAAGCATGTGCAGTACGCTGTCGCGCCCGCCTTCCACCCAGATGTCCACGTCACCCGGTTGTCGGCTCAGAGGCTCGGGGTAGAGCCGGGCGTTGGCCTGTCCTTTCAGAATGGCTGTGCGTCGCCCTTTTCCAGCAAAGAGTTGTGTCAGCTGGCGGCAGGCCTCTGTGAGTAGCCTGTTCTTGCCAGCCACACGCTCTGCCTCTGCCGCCCACGTCATCAGTATCTGCAAGGGAGGATGCAGGTCGGATGGCAGTTTTTTTACACCTTGAAACACCACGCTTGCCACGGACTGTTTCTGGGCTGTGCGATAAATTGCCAGCCATTCGGCTTCTGACAGGGATGACGGCAGCTCTACGGTTATCCCTAATGCATAGCGCATCATCAGTACGAAATTCAGATGTTTATTGTCCATTACGTGGCAAAGTTATAATTGCTTTACGATTCCCTTCTCAAGTGGAGTTGTGCCTGGGATGTTTTTTAAGTTCTCCTCTAACTTTGATGAAAAGCTTTTCTCCTCGGTTAATATCGGCTGTTTTATTTAAGAACCTCTATTTTGAGGTGGGTTTTCCTGTGATGCGCTCCCGGCTGTTGCCAGGATAAATTTTCATAAATGCTACACCATGGGGATTGACATTAGTGTCGAATCTCTCGTCGGGATTGATTTCGGCAACGTCTTTCTGGCGCCAGAGGTCGCGTATTTTCAGTTTGCCACGGAAGCCGAAGCGATTTGGAATAAAACCGATGGTCATAGGCTTTGAGGATATATTGAACATGGCTACAGCCATGGAGCCGTCTTCCAACTGTTTGACATAAGTGGCATATTCGCTTGAATGATAGTAGCGGAAAGCGTGAACACCGAGAGGATCCTGGTTGATGTCGTTCACTTCGGCATTACACAGGAGGCTGATGGTGAAGGGGTCAAGCCGGGACATATCGCAACCGATGAGTAGTGGAGACGCCAGCATTGCCCAGAGTGTCATGTGGGTGTATTGCTCGTCAGGAGTGAGACCGGTGTAGCGCATGTTTCTTCCCCAGCCCACAATACCCAGCACAAGCATGTCGGCGTCTGCCCAGTGACCAGGGGCGGAGAAGGCTGCCCATTTGTCCTGGCCAGCGAAGCCAATGTCGTAAATGCTCTTCCAGTTGTCGCGGATATCGCCTGTGGTTCTGTAGCAGTTGGTAAAGTGCGCCCAAATGGGAGCGTCTGCGTAAGGTGCTGAATTGGATAGGCTGTAAACGATGTCGCGTTTCTGTGTCTTGAGCGCATCGTACATCTCTTTGGTGTCATAATAATCGTTGGGATTCCAGTCGTATTTCAGATAGTCGACATCCCAGTCACACCATTGCTTGACATCATTGTTGACAAAGGAGTACATGCCGTGATGGTAGTGTTCCTTGCGGACCTTATTACCCAGAGAGTCCTCTGGGGTGACATATTTGTAGTTCTCGTTGTGTTTGCCTTCTTTTATCCAGTCATAAGTGCCATCGGCGTTGTCTGATTCGCACCCTATGTGGCCAGCGTAAGTTCCTACCCACGGACCACAGTAGATGCCGAACTTAAGGCCCATGTTATGGATGTCGTCGGCAAGTTTTTTCATGTCGGGGAATTTCCTGTTGGATTGTATGGCATTGTATTTCCCGCCGCGCTTGCCTTGCCATCCGTCATCGATATTAATGTATGACCAACCATAATTGATAAGACCTTTTTCTACCATTGCCTTGGCTGATGCCAATACTTTTTCCTGGCTGACGGCATTGCCCCAGCAGTTCCAGCTGTTCCATCCCATAGGTGGGGTAAGGGCTATTTTGTCCCCTACTTCAAGACGCAGTTCTCGCTCGTTCCTGCCCTTGCTGTTAGAGGCATATAGGGTAATTCTGTAAGTTCCTGCTGTCTTGAGGGTACCACGGATAAACCCTGTCTTGGCATCCAGTGTCAGTCCCTTTGGCAGCCCCTTGGCGGAAAAAGTCATGGGACGCACACCCGTAGCGGCGATGTTGTACATTACTGGTGAACCAGGACGCACACCGAACACCTTGGCGCTGTTAATGCGGGGTGTCTCCGGGGCAGGAGGGGTTAGGATATATGCGGAATAATCAGGGATGACGATGTCCTGTGTCGATTGGGCCAGGAGACCAGAGGTGAGGCCTATGCCAAAGATAAAGGCAATGCTTATGGGAAAGGTTTTTTTCATAACGGGCATTAATAGTTAATTGTTGTTTCTACTTACGCAAAAGTAGTAAAAAAAGATAGGATGGCATGAGTTTAAAGCAAAAGAGAAAGTATTTGTTCCTGCAGTTGCTCCTGAAATGTTTTTCTCCTTTCTGCAACTTAGAGGAGGTGCTTTTGGACTGGAAGTACCCCGCAGGGGGGGAGTGTGTCCCTCGTTGGCAGCGTTGCGTTGTTGCTTGCCTTCACAGACGCCTCCGAGCCTTCGGCCCACCTCCTCTAACTTAGAGGAGGAGCTGTTCCTCTTCTGCTGGTATTCATCTTTATATTGTAAAATACTGTTCACAATCTCATCAGGTTGTTCAAAGACAATTCTGTTCTCAAAACGCAGCGTATTTACACCTTGTTCCGAGAGGGTGTTGTCACGTTCATAATCAAGTTCCGGACTGAGCCATTGGTTATGGCCATTGCCGTCCAATTCTATTGCCAGTCTCAGGGTTGGACAGTAGAAGTCAAGAATGTATTTGCCAATACTGAACTGGCGTCTGAATGTCAGGTTCTCTACCTGTTTATTCTTCAAGATGCTCCACAGCTTTCCCTCAGCTGGTGTGCCATTGTTGCGTAATGTCTTGCGCAGGTATTTCATGCTTGCTATGTTCTTATCGCGCATATTGCTTGTTCAGATATTGTTCTTTGATTCAAGAGAGTGTTTCTTTGTAGCTCTTCCCCTAAGTTAGGGGAAGTACCCCGCAGGGGGGAAGGAGTGTGTCCCTTGTTGGCGGAGGGAGAGACAGGTTTTCAAAAAAGAAGGTGTGTCTGTTCTGACACACCCCCTTTTTCTGTTTTTATGCAAGATGGTTGTTGTCTTCGGGGTTCGTTATCCAGGTCAGCTCATCGTCATAGCTCTCGTTGAGCAATGGAGCCTCAATGTTTACTGGAACGATTTCCATCTCTGGTTTCTGATAAGTCTTTTTCATGATGTTATGTTTTTTGTTTATTTATTTCACAAATACTTTCTTTCCGTTGCGGATGTAGATGCCTCTCTTTGTAGGTTGTGCTTTCAGCTCGGTGCCGTCAACGGTGTACCACTTTTCGCCTTCCTGAATGAGTTTCATTGTTCCGATGGCGTTGAGTGTGCCGTTGCCGTTGTCAAGAACCACTTTCAGTTTGTCGGGAAGGGCAGGAGTGCCGTTCTTGTATGAGCGTGCAGAAGCCCCGCTGTTGTATTTCATGACTGCACGGAAGGCTGGTGAGAAGGCATTGCCGGAGAGTTTCACTTTCACGAAGTCACCCGGGGATACCGTGTTCTGTGTGTTGGCTGCGAAGCCGTAGAGAGCGGTGCATCCTGCAGGGAGTTCATCCCATGTCTTATACTCGTAAGTTCCGGCGAAAGCCCAGTTGCCGTTGGAGGTGCTTCCCGGTGTGGCGGTAGCAGGAACGGTCATTGTGCCGGTGAAGGTCACGTCACCTGTTGCTGAAGGCATGAAAAGGTAAGGTGTGTTGGCTGTTGTTGGTGTGCTGGCCACGTTGGTCATGCGTACCACATATTCGCCAGCCTCTTCCTCTATGCTGGTAAAGGCATAGAGCGTTCCG
>ONKB01000096.1 GCA_900318305.1 uncultured Prevotellaceae bacterium
GAGAACCAACTTTAACCATTAACTACTCTGGCATTAGGCTCTTAAACTATTTTTATTAACTTTGTAAAATAAAAAACCGCCGGGTGATTCACAAATAATCCAAGAATGAAAGACATTAAAGAACTGTATGCCAGATTCAGGAAATGGCAGCAAGACCCTTTTGAATACGAACTAATTGACAACGAGACCTGTCATTGCCAGAATTGTGGGAACTCCTTTACCGGGAACTATTGTCCTTACTGCTCCCAGAAACGGGGTTTGGGGCGGTTCACATGGGACAGTGTACATAAGGCTATTCTGGAGCCATGGGGCATGCACGGCCGCTCTATGCTCTACACGATATGGCAGTTATTATTCAGGCCGGGTTACCTCATCAGAGACTATATCAGCGGTAAGCGGCAAGTGAGTTTCCCGCCGGTCAAGATGCTGTTCATCATAGCTGCCATAGTGGCTTTCATAGAGCACAATATTGTATCAGAAAAGGCTGCCGCCACCGTAGCCAAGATACAGATAGACACAACAGATTACAAATCTCTTGTCATTGGCTTCAGCAAAGTGATTGACTGGTATCAGGATAATCTTGCCTGGGGTACGCTGATCTCCTGTTTTTTCCTGGTGATTCCCACATGGATTTTCTTCCGCAACGCCCCACGATATCCACGCCACACCTTGCCAGAAGGTTTCTTCATACAAGTATTCATCAGTACACTGTCGTTGGTTTACAACTTCTTCAGCGACCTTATCTATAAAGAAGTTAATACCCTCTTCATGATATCATTATTCTTTGCCTACTATCAGTTGTTCGGCTACAAGATATGGGGTACCATTTGGCGCCTGACCTTAGCATTCTCAGGCGGAGTGCTGGCCACAACATTTGCCTTGCTGACAGCAACAACTGCCGGGCTTGTAATCAAGGATGAGCTACAAGATACAGAGATGTTTATCATCATGATGATAAGCTGCTGTTCGTTACTGTTTTTCACCGTCATCTATCTGGGCATAAGCTATCTCATCATCTTCAGGGGAAAGCCCAAGGAAGTTGCTGTAACTATCGATGAACCGAATAATCAAAACACACAGATATGAAAAGAAGAGAATTTCTCAAGACTGCTGGAATAATGGGAGGCATGGGCCTCACGGCTCCCTCTCTCCTATCTTCATGCGGATATGACAACACTTTGAAAGAGAGTGACATCAAAGACGCATACCAGACTCAGCTGCTTGTCGTGGGCGGAGGCCCATCGGGTGTGTGTGCCGCTATTGCTGCTGCACGCATGGGTATCAAGACACTACTTGTGGACTCCGGAAACTGTCTTGGCGGTACAGGGACAAAGGGGCTCGTGGGACCGTTCATGACATGCTATGATGCTGCCGGCGAGAAGATGATTATCAAAGGACTCTTCGAGGAAGTGGTCAACCAGCTCGTTGAAAGGGGCGGTGCCTTGCATCCCAAGGACATCAGGCAAGGCACCGAGTTCACCGCATGGATAAGCTCAGGACATGACCATTGTACGCCATTTGACCCTGAGATATTAAAAATAGTCTATGAGCACATGTGCCTTGAGGCTGGCGTGAAGATTCTCTACAACGCCAGCTTCGTCAAAGCCGTGATGAGCGGCAGAATGATCAAGGGGGCTATACTCCTTACCCCGTCGGGCCTGGAGAAGGTGCAGGCCGACTGGGTTATTGACGCCACAGGCAACGGCTGTGTCGCCGCTGATGCCGGAGCGCCTTATGTCTTTGGCGACCCCGAGAGCAAAAGGGTGCAGCCTGCATCGCTGTTCTTCCGCATAAACAACGTTGATACCGACAGGCTTGTTGCCGACGTGGTACCCCATCTTCCTGAATTCAGGCGCGTCAATGGTGTGAGCTACAGATGCCTCCACTGGCGGGTAGCCGAGGCGGAGGCCGCCGGGGAATGGGATCTGGCACGCAAGTCGGTAAACATGTTCCGCTCAGTAGAGAAAGACCAGTGGGTCATCAACTGTTCACGCATTCACAACGTAGATCCTACCAATGCCGAGAATCTCACCGCTGCCGAGACTGAAGGAAGACGACAGGTACAGGAACTGATGAATTTCTTCCACAAATATGTACCTGGAGGCGAGAACGCCACACTCATGGGCACTGGCTCCATCATGGGCATCAGGGAGTCGCGCCATATACTGGGCGACTATATCATGCCTGTCCAAAGCCTCATCGACGGCATCATCCCCGATGATGTCGTGCTGCTGGCAGCAAACTCGATTGATGTCCACGGCGCACAAGGCGGACCTGCCGGCGGACTGTATATGCCAATAAAGAAAAACATGTACGGACTACCCTACCGGTGCCTTGTCCCCAAGGACATTGAGGGACTCCACATCACCGGCCGTTGTATCTCTGCAGATTCTGCGGCAGCAGGAGCCGTGCGCGTCATGCCGCCAGCTATGGGGTTAGGTCAGGCCAGCGGCATCGCTGCAGCTCTCTGTATCAAGAACAAAACCACAGCGAGCAAGGTGGACTATACCGACATCAGAAAGGAACTGACAAAACAAAACGTGTATTTAATTTAAATATGAAAAGAAATCTGTATCTCATACTTAGCCTCTGCATCGCCAGCTACTTCTGCCAGACGACTGCGAAGAGACAACCGGACAGGAGTTTCTGCGTGATTCAGTTTACAGATCCCCAAATGGGGTTTATGGACTCAAAAGGCACATTCTCGCTACAACCCGAAAAGCGGCTTATGGACCAGGCGGTGAACATCATCCGTCAGAGGAAACCAGACTTTGTCATCGGCACGGGCGATTTCCTGCATCTGGCACTCAACGACTCAGCCACAGCCCTCTTTGAGGATTACATCGGGAAAATCCGCGAAGTATCTAAATTATATATGGTACCTGGCAATCATGACCTGCCCAAGCTGACACCCGAATATACCAACTACTACAAACAACACTTTGGCGAGGACCACTGGGCGTTCAAGTATAAGAACTGTGCCTTCATAGGACTTAACTCCAGCATACTCCAAAGCGGCACACCCGCACAGGAGGCAGAACACTATGCATGGCTTGAGAAGCAGCTGACGAAAATGAGAAAGTGCAAGTTCAAATTTGTCTTCATGCACATCTCGTTTTTCACAAAGGATATGGACGAGAAAGAGAAATACTTTAACCAGCCGAAGCACATCAGACAGAAATACTTGAAACTTCTGGAGCAGTATGGTGTAGATGCCGTTTTCTCAGGCCACCTGCACAGAAACGCCTACGGAAAGTACCACAATATAGAGATTGTCACTTCCAATGCCGTGGGACGTGACTTAAGCGGAGAGGACAAACATGGGATGACACTCATCGAAATCAGTCCCGACGGTTACAGTCACAAATACATGACAATGGACGAACTGCTGAAGAAGTAGGTATTTCGCAGCAGGGAGTGACCAATTCGGCACAAATTTTGTACTTAGATTTCTTAAAGAACGTAAACAGAAATACTCCTTATGATTAAATGCTGTTAATTCTGCTATCAGAAACTTTAAAAAGAACGAAATTTGACTTTTTTTAAAACTACAAGTCTTGTTGACTTCTGCTATCGGCATTATATTTGCGGAGAAATTAAAGAAACTAAGCAACAAAATAACAAACAAAATAATTAGAATTATGAAAACTTTAGAGAAAATCTCAACTGTTGCGCTAAGCGCAATAATTGGTTTCACATTAAGTTCCACTCATCTTCTTGCTGCTCAACCTGCCAATGTCGGCACGGGCATGGTTGACCTGACCTATGCCGCCGAAAACACAGTCAACTCGGTTGTGTACATCAAGGTAACGATGAACAGCAAGACGCAGACTGTGGAATACCAGAATCCTTTTTTTGATGACTTCTTCGGTCAGTTCTTCGGTGAGGGCAACGGTGGAACCCAGCGCCGAAAGGTTCAAACACCTAAGCGCCAGGCAGCCGGATCGGGTGTGATTATATCAAAGGACGGCTATATCGTGACCAACAATCACGTGGTCTCTGAGGCGGATGAGATTACCGTTAAGCTAAACGACAACAGGGAATTCAAGGGCCGCATCATCGGACTGGACAAGACAACCGATTTAGCGCTCATCAAAATTGAGGGCGAGAACCTACCCGCCATACCTATCGGCGACAGCGACAAACTCAAACTTGGCGAATGGGTATTGGCAGTAGGCAACCCATTCAACCTCACCTCTACCGTCACGGCAGGTATCGTCAGCGCCAAGAGCCGTTCCCTGCATGCCAACGACATTGAGTCGTTCATCCAGACCGATGCTGCCATCAATCAGGGCAACTCTGGTGGTGCATTAGTCAACGCCAAAGGCGAACTCGTGGGCATCAATGCTATGCTCTATTCTCAGACCGGCTCCTACTCGGGCTACGGATTTGCCATTCCGACAACCATCATGAACAAGGTAGTTGAGGACATCAAGAAATATGGTACTGTGCAGCGTGCCCTCCTCGGCATCAGCGGCCTTGAGACAAGTTCGTATATCGACTCTGAAAAAGAGAAAAACAAGGATGTTGACCTCGGCACAACTGAAGGCATCTATGTCGCTGACGTCAGCGCCGATGGCGCCGCTGCCGATGCAGGCATCCAGAAGGGCGATATCATCCTCTCTGTTGACGGCAAGGTAGTCAACAAGATGGGACAACTACAAGAAGAAATTACCAAACATCGTCCCGGTGATGTAGTATCGGTTTCATTCATGCGCGACAAGAAGAAGATGACCAAGCAGGTTACCCTGCGTAATGCCCAAGGCACTACAACCGAGCTCAAGGAAGCCGATCCCAACAGTCTTGGCATTGACCTCAAACCACTGACAGCTCAGATGAAGAAAGAGCTGGCCCTGGACTATGGTCTGCTCGTCACCGCCATACGCGACGGCAAAATGAAGGATGCGGGCATCACCAAGGGAATCATCATCATGCAGGTCAATGACAAGAAGATGAATACGAAGGACGACTTTGAAGAGATAGTCAAGAAGACCAATCTCTCAAGCGACAGAGTATTATGGATACGCGCCAAGACACAAAGCGGTATAAACAAGAGCTTTACCGTTGACCTTGAGGACGCAAAAAAAGAGAACAGCAAAAAATAACAAAGTGATTTGTCACTAATATCAAGCGAGGACTCCTGCAGAGTCCTCGCTTGATATGTAAATATAAATCCCCAAAAACCTGCTCTGACAACTAAAAAAGACGTAAATTTGCATTCTGAAAGAAAATGTATTAATCAGTCATGCAACTAAAAGAACAAATCCAAGAGGTCTTGGCTCAAATCAACGATCTTAAAGCTCAGAACGAAAAGGAGTTAGAGGACCTGCGCATTAAATATCTCAGCAAGAAGGGCATCGTAGTCAGCCTGATGAACGAGTTCCGGAATGTCTCCGCTGACCAGAAACGGGAACTGGGAATTGCCCTCAACAAACTGAAGACAGAGGCACAGAACAAAATCAACCAGCTTAGGGAGTCAATGCAGAACAGCAATATCTCTGTTGATGCAGATTTGGATCTCACCCGTACGGCATACCCCATTCCTCTCGGCACACGCCACCCCATATCATTGGTAAGGAATGAGATTATCGACATCTTTACCCGTTTAGGCTTCAGCCTTGCCGACGGTCCCGAGGTTGAGGATGACCTGCATGTATTCACCAAGATGAATTTTGCCGCCGACCATCCTGCACGGGATATGCAAGATACCTTCTTCATTGAGAACAGTCCCAACGACATTGCCAAAAATGTTATCTTACGCAGCCACACAAGTTCTGTCCAGGCACGCGTAATGGAACATCAGCAACCGCCTATCCGCGTTATCTGCCCAGGACGGGTTTACAGAAACGAGACCATCACCGCCCGCGCCCACTGTTTCTTCCATCAGGTTGAAGGACTCTATGTTGACAAGAACGTCTCCTTCGCCGACCTGAAGCAAGTGTTGCTGCTCTTCGCCCAGGAAATGTTCGGCAAGGACACCAAGATACGTCTGCGCCCCTCTTATTTCCCATTTACCGAACCGTCTGCCGAAATGGACATTTCCTGTCATATCTGTGGCGGAAAAGGATGTTCTTTCTGCAAGAATACCGGATGGGTGGAAATCCTGGGATGCGGAATGGTTGACCCTGGAGTATTAGAACTCTGTGGCATAGACAGCAAGAAATACTCAGGATATGCCTTCGGTCTTGGAATTGAGCGAATCACCAACCTGAAATACATGGTTAAGGATCTGAGACTCTTCTCCGAAAACGACGAAAGATTCCTTGACGAGTTTGTCTCAGCCAACTAACAAGAACTCTTTGTCCATATAAATAATACAAAAAGGGATGTGAAAATTTCATATCCCTTTTTGGTATTCCTAACATTGTCACACAAAGCGCAAACATCTGGCAAAGAAGCAAATAATACCATTTACTAAATTTTACGATGAGAAAACCGCAATTTGTCAAAAAATTCACTTAACTTTGCATTATACTATATATATACACACGAATGAGTTTCTTAACTAAAATATTCAATAAGAAAAATGCTGAAGACAGAATCGGCGGCATGGAAGATTTCATGTATCTTATCAGGGTATATTACCAAAGCGTTATGGCTTCCCAGATGGGCATCACCAACCTTCAATCCCTGCCAGATTTAAGAGTCTTCAAGCAGACGCTCCATGTTTCCACGGTCAACAACAAACTTGGTGTCGGTGAAAAGAACAAATGTAAGAAAATGCTCTCAGAGCTTTACAAACTCCCTGACACATTCTTCAAGGAGATTGACAGCAGCATAAAAACAAACTGCCGCAAGATAACCGATGTGCGTGACTACCTGTTTTTGTTCCAAGGCTTCACCCAAGACCTGCTCATGGTAATGAGCAATACGCTACAGTGGAAACTGCGCATCCCGTCTGTCTTCAAGAAAACACTTCGCTCTGTCATTGAGCAAGGCATTAACGATATCCTGACCAAAGACTCCTGGAAAGATGCCGGGGTCAACAAATCTGTATATAACGTCAGAGGCTACCAGAAGCGTTTAGGCTACTCACAAGCCTGGATGACTGAGTTCGCATACCACGTTATCCTGCTCGCCAAGAAAGAACCCAAACCAAAGGACGCTGAAGAACCAAGAAAATAAACCATTATGTCAAAACGTACTGACACATTAGAGGAACTGAGGGTAAAGATTGACATCCTTATCCAGAATTACAACAACCTGCTTCAATACAAGGAAGCCGCAGAGATTCTCAAGAAAGAAAACGAGGAACTCAAAAAACAATATGAGACTCTGAAGCTTGCCAGTACCTTTAACAACAACCCACAAAGCATCAAGGAGACCAAGCTCTATATATCACGCCTCATCCGCGAGATAGACAAGTGTATTGCTCTGCTCAGTGCCTAAGTATCACCCACAGAACCTCAAAGAAGGCATCTGATATTTATTTACACAACAACATGAACTACTCCGACAAACTATCCATCCAGCTCAACATAGGATCAAAGACTTACCCAATGGAAATTGACCGCAAGAACGAGAAAATATATCGTGATGCGGCAAATATGATCAACAACAAGATACGTCTCTACATCAACACCTTCCCCGATCAAGACAAGGAAGACTATATGGCTATGGCGCTTATCGATATCGCCGTCAAACTCGCTAGCGAGTCAAACGTGGACGATAAAATCCAGGAAATGGTCGCCAGCATTGACAAGGTGCTGAAACTGAAACAAGAATAATTCATTTTAATCACTTGATAATAACAATATATATTTAGAAAACATGGACATAATTTTATTAACAGCCTCATTTGTAATAGGCGGCATCATAGGATTTGTTATTTTCCGGTTTGTGATAAAAGGCAAGTACAACTCCATTATCCACGAGGCAGAGAAAGATTCTGCTGTCATCAAGGAAAAGAAATTACTGGAAGTAAAAGAAGTCTTTCTGAACAAGAAAAACGAGCTGGAGAAAGAAGTCCAGCAACGTAACCAAAAACTCCTTCAGTCTGAAAACAAGCTCAAGCAACGCGAAATCAACATCAACCAGCGTCAAAACGCCATCACACGTCGCGCTAATGAGTTGGAGACTGCTCAGGCAAACATCAATGCACAACAGCAAGTACTCCAGCACAAACAGGAGGAACTTGAGAAACTGCAGGCCCAGGAGAGAGAAAAACTCGAGTCAATCAGCGGACTTTCAGCTGAAGAGGCCAAAGAGCATCTTATTGCATCGTTGAAAGACGAGGCACGCACCAATGCCCAGAGCTACATCAACGAAATTATGGACGAAGCCAAGATGACCGCCACACAAGAGGCAAAGAAAGTTGTCATCAGGACCATACAGCGCGTAGCTACCGAGACTGCCATAGAAAACAGCGTGACGGTATTCCACATTGACAATGATGAGGTCAAGGGACGCATCATCGGACGCGAGGGACGCAATATACGTGCACTTGAAGCAGCTACCGGCGTGGAAATCGTTGTAGACGACACCCCAGAGGCCATCGTCATCTCGGCTTTCGACCCAGTACGCCGCGAAATATGCCGTCTGGCACTCCACCAGCTTATTGCCGACGGTCGCATCCATCCGGGAAGAATTGAGGAGATTGTAGCAAAAGTAACCCGTCAGGTTGAAGAAGAGATCATCGAGACGGGTAAGCGCACAGCCATTGACCTGGGCATTCACGGTTTACATCCAGAACTCATCCGTATCATCGGAAAGATGAAATACCGTTCCTCTTATGGGCAGAATCTTCTGCAACACGCCAGAGAGACTGCCAACCTCAGCGCGGTTATGGCTTCCGAACTCGGACTTAATCCCAAGAAAGCCAAAAGAGCTGGTCTTCTCCATGATATTGGCAAGGTGCCTGATGAAGAGACAGAACTGTCACACGCCATCTACGGAATGAAACTCGCTGAAAAATACAAAGAGAAACCAGAGATATGCAACGCCATCGGTGCCCACCACGACGAAGTGGAGATGTCTACCCTACTCGCACCTATCGTACAGGTATGCGACGCTATTAGCGGTGCGCGTCCTGGAGCCCGCAGGGAGATTGTCGAGGCATATATCAAACGACTCAACAACCTTGAGAATATCGCCATGAGCTATCCAGGCGTAACCAAGACCTATGCCATTCAGGCCGGTCGCGAGTTACGTGTCATCGTCGGTGCCGACAAGATCAGCGATCAGGAGACTGCTGAACTCAGCGCCAATATCGCCACTAAGATCCAGAATGAGATGACCTATCCCGGACAGATTAAGATAACAGTCATAAGGGAAGTACGCGCCATCAACTATGCTAAATAAAACAACGAAATACTATTCGTATAAAAATGAGCATTTGGAAAAATGCTCATTTTTTATTATGCACATTGCAAAAACGGCATATAAAACAGAAATTACTGGCAAAATATACAAAAACAACAAAATAGCACAGACTTTCTTTCAAAATGTCTTCTTTTTGGCCAGAATATATTAATTTTGTGTAAAATTTGAGACCAGTAAAAAATTATAAACACAAATGAAAACAGAAGAAGTAGTTGCAAAACTGCAAGCCAAATTTCCAGGCCAGCCAGAGTATTTCCAGGCAGTAACCGCAGTATTAAAGTCAATTGAGGATGTATATAACCAGCATCCTGAATTTGACGCAGTCAATCTCATTGAGCGTCTGTGTATTCCCGACAGAATCATCAAATTCCGTGTAACATGGACAGACGACAAGGGCAAAGTACAGGTTAATACAGGTTATCGTATCCAACATAACAATGCCATCGGTCCGTACAAAGGTGGTATCCGCTTCCATGCTTCCGTTAACGAGTCAATTTTGAAATTTCTTGCCTTTGAGCAGACTTTCAAGAACTCACTGACCACACTCCCTATGGGAGGTGCAAAGGGAGGTAGCGACTTCTCGCCACGCGGCAAATCCAATGCAGAAGTAATGCGTTTCTGCCAGGCATTCATGACAGAGTTGTGGCGTAACATTGGTCCCGACACAGACGTACCTGCTGGTGACATAGGTGTTGGTGGTCGTGAAGTAGGCTACATGTTCGGAATGTACAAGAAACTCACTCGTGAGCATACAGGAACCCTCACCGGGAAAGGCCTTGAGTTTGGTGGTTCTTTGATACGTCCTGAAGCAACAGGTTACGGCAACGTATACTTCCTTATGGAAATGCTTAAGACTAAAGGTCTTGACCTTAAGGGTAAAACTGTGCTCATCTCCGGTTCCGGCAATGTAGCACAATACACCGCCGAGAAAGTTATCCAGTTGGGCGGCAAGGTTGTCACTATGTCTGACTCCAATGGTTACATCTACGATCCTGATGGCATTGACCGCGAGAAGCTTGATTACATCATGGAACTCAAGAACCTCTATAGAGGCCGCATCAAGGAATATGCTGAGAAATATGGTGTCAAATATGTTGAAGGAGCCAAGCCTTGGTTTGAGAAAGCCGACATTGCCCTGCCGTCAGCTACTCAAAACGAAATTGACGGAGAGGCCGCCAAAGCACTCATCGCCAATGGCGTCATAGCAGTCAGCGAAGGAGCCAACATGCCGTCAACACCCGAAGCTATCAAAGTACTCCAGGATGCCAAGATACTCTACGCACCTGGAAAGGCAGCCAATGCTGGTGGTGTTTCCGTTTCCGGTCTTGAGATGTCACAGAACTCAGAGCGTCTCTCCTGGACTTCACAGGAAGTTGACCAGCGTCTCCACCTCATCATGGAAGATATCCATCAGAATTGTGTTAAATATGGCACAGAGGCCGATGGTTATATCAACTATGTCAAGGGAGCCAATATCTCTGGCTTCATGAAGGTAGCCAAAGCCATGATGGCACAAGGCGTCATTTAATAAGAACTATTCTTACAAGAACATAAAGCCATATTGCAGCTGCAATATGGCTTTATTATTTTAACGCGTTTGATAAAACGAACTACCTGAAAGAGACAGTCCTTAGAGTCCGAGAGATTTCCTAATGTCCTCCATACGCTCTTTACATGCGGCAAGTGCCTTGTCGTAATCAGCAGCAGTTGGCATAGAGGCCGGTATCTCCATATAGAACTTAATCTTAGGCTCCGTACCCGACGGACGTACACTTACCTTGGTACCATCTTGAGCGAACCATTGCAGCACATTGCTCGGCTCAGGCATATTAAGCTGGCGCTTGTTACCTTGTCCATCGGTAGCTTCCAGAAGTTTGAAGTCACGCACATCGACAACAGGACTTCCAGCCAACGATTTAGGCGGATTATTCCTAAACGATTCCATCATGGCTTTAATCTCATCGGCACCGCTCTTGCCTGGCTTGACAACATTAATAGCGAAATTACCCGTGAAACCATATTCCATATAAATGTCCATGAGGATATCATAGAGCGTCTTGCCCTGATCCTTTGCCCATGCAGCAATCTCACAAATGAGACAGATGGAAGCAGGAGCATCCTTGTCGCGCACTTTATCGTAAGGCAGGAAACCGAAGCTCTCCTCACCACCGCCGATATACTTCTGTTTACCCTCACGGATAGCAATCTCGTGTGCTATCCACTTGAAGCCAGTATAACAATCGCACAACTCCACGTTATTCTTAGCAGCCATCTTCGCTATTGTTTCTGTAGTAACAATAGTCTTTACGAGGAAGTCGGTAGGCTTGAGCTGTCCTAAAGCAATCTTATTCTTTATGATATAGTAAATGAACAGCATAGTCGTCTGATGACCATTGATAATCTGCCATTCACCCTTAGGATTGCGGCACACGATTGCAAGGCGGTCAGCGTCAGGATCGGTAGCCACAACGAGGTCGGCATTAAGTTTGGTACCAAGTCGCATACCAAGCGTCATGGCCTCAGCATTCTCAGGATTGGGTGAAACCACAGTCGGGAAATTACCATCGATTACCATCTGTTCGGGTACGACATTGATATTCTGGAAGCCCCAGCTACGCAGACATAAAGGAACTATAACGCGTCCTGTGCCATGCATGGCGCTGTAAACTATATTGAGGTCCTTGTTGCGCAAAATAACATCCTGATCTATCATGGCATCCTTGACCGCAACCATATAGTTGTAATCCATCTCACCTCCAATAATCTGAATAAGATCCCAGTTGGCTTCAAACTTGACATCTTTGATATCCACCTTGTTCACTTCGTCAATGATGCCTTTGTCATGAGGAGCAAGTACCTGGGCGCCGTCGCTCCAATAAGCCTTGTAGCCATTATACTCACGGGGGTTGTGTGACGCAGTAACATTTACTCCAGCTACCGCACCGAGTTCACGAATGGCGAAAGACACTTCCGGCGTGGGGCGAAGGCTTTCAAAAAGATAAGCCTTGATGCCGTTGGCACTGAAGATAGCCGCCACACTCTCGGCAAACATACGACCATTATTACGACAGTCATGGCATACCACAACGCTCTGACCTCCTTGAGGATATACCTTGTTGATGTAGTTGGCAAAACCCTGGGTAGCCATACCTACAATGTACTTGTTCATGCGGTTTGTTCCTGCCCCCATAATGCCGCGAAGACCTCCTGTTCCAAATTCCAGGCTACGATAGAAGGCATCAATTAGCTCAGACTTGTCAGGGTTGTCCAACATAGCTTTCACCTCGGCCTTGGTATCAGCATCATAGAGAGGTGAATCAAGCCATTTCTGTGCTATTGTCTCACAACGTGAGATGAGTTCTTTGTTCTCGTCCATATTCTTATATTTTTAAAATGTTATTATTTTGAGTCTTATTTATCCACCGGCATACGGAAACGGTCACCTGTCTGCTCCACAATACGAGCACGAGTGGAGTCAGGAAAGCCTACTGCATTTACACGGGCGCCAAGTCCCTCAACGGTGCGAAGGAATATACCTTTGTCTTCGGGCTTGACAACGAAGTCATTATACTTTACAATAAGAAATTTAGCCAGGTTGTTCCATTCACGGAGCATATTATCGGCCGTAACTGTAGAATAACGTGTAAGAAACCTTACTGCCGAAGCCTTATCGGTCTGATAGCGCTTCAAGGCAGTTTCTTCTATAAGTTTCTGTTTGTCAAAATAGCGTTTCTCCAGCTCATCGCGTTTTTTCTCCACATCGGGAAAGAGAAGGCTGTAACGGGGATACACCATATTAGACACCCAGTTACATACCCAGAAAGCACTCTTGAAAGAGAATGTCACATCATCACCATATCTCTTGGTATAGCAATCTGGGACAGAGGTAACACAGCAATAAACAGGAGTATAAGCCACCATCTTGGCATCATCGTGTCCAAACCAGAGAATGCCGCCAATACAATCAGGAAGATACGAGCGCATTTGGGAAACAAAAGTGAACGATGTCTGCTGGGTTCCAACCGGACGCTCATTAAAATACTTCACACCCTTATATTCCCAATGCAGAGGACGCGGGCGATAAGGCGAGAGATAGGTACCCATACCCGGATCATTTGTCATATCCATTGGTGTACCTTCATACTGGTTGCGCATGGCTGTCTGTACATCATGAACGCTCAGTTTGGCCTTGGGTTTGTAATACAATGCCATAGGCTCTGCCTGAAGGTCCAGCCCCATAGCATAGTTAAGATATTTATCCATCCCGTCAACCCACACATTGTAGAAACTCCATACTCGCGCCTCACAGGCACGTGCGCCTGAAAAATCAAGCGGGCAATATGTAGCAGCAAAATCAAAATCGGCATCCTTGCCCTTGTATAGACCTTTCTTGCGGGCAAAAGACACAACGTCCTTGGCATACATACAATCTTCCTTTTTGTAGTGCATGAACTTATGGATACGGCTCTGGTTGGCATGTCCCGAGATACAATCATCGGGAATTCTGACCGCCACCCACAAGGCGCCCTTGTTGCCGGGTCCCTTACCGACCATCTCCAATACCCATGCCTCGTTGGGATCACAGATACTGAACGACTCGCCTTCGCTGCAATATCCATATTCTGCAACAAGCGACGTCATCGTTTTGATAGCCTCGCGAGCCGTTTTGGCACGCTGAAGGGTTATGTAGATAAGGCTGCCGTAGTCAATGATTCCCGTCGTGTCCACCAACTCCATACGACCGCCGAAAGTAGTTTCAGCTATAGTGAGCTGGTGCTCATTCATATTGCCTACGACATTGTAAGTCTCCAAAGCCTCGGCTATCTCGCCGAGATACCTGTTGGACTCCCAGTCAAAAACCTTGCGCATCTCCCCCTCCTTATGCTTGGCAGCGGGGAAATGCTGCATGACACCGTAACAGCCGTAACTGTCAGCACTATAGGAAACTATGACACTTCCATCAACAGAGGCTTTCTTGCCTACTATAAAATTGGTACAAGCCCATGTTGTGCTATAAGCCACAAAGAGGGCAATGGCAATTATCAACTTTTTCATTTTAACATGCTTTGAAAGACATATCCAATCCCTTGACAGAATGAGTCAAGGCACCGAAACTGATAAAATCTACACCTGCTTTCGCATAAGGAATCATGGTATCATAGGTAATACCTCCAGAAGACTCAGTCTCGCATTGTCCATTGACTATCTCAACAGCTTTGCGGGTATCTTCCGGGGTGAAATTGTCGAACATGATACGGTCGGGCTTCTCAGCAAGCGCCTGACGCAACTCGTCGAAATTGCGCACCTCGACCTCTATCTTAAGAGCCTTCCCTTTATCCTTGCAGTACTGCTTGGCTCTGCTGACAGCATTGTGTATTCCGCCACAGAAGTCAACATGGTTATCCTTAAGCAGAATCATGTCGAAAAGTCCAATCCGGTGGTTCATTCCCCCCCCGATACGTACCGCCTCCTTCTCAAGCATACGCATGCCTGGAGTTGTCTTGCGGGTATCCAGCACATGTGTGTTGGTACCAGCATCTATAAGCGCCTGCTGGTATTTGTGGGTCATAGTAGCTATGCCACTCATGCGCTGCATGATATTGAGCATCAATCTTTCTGTCTGCAGAAGACTCTGGGATTTGCCTTTGACGATAAAAGCCACATCGCCTGGTTTGACATGGGCACCGTCCTCAATAAACACCTCCATCTGGAGCGTGGGATCAAAGCGCTGGAACACTTTGCGGGCAACGGCAACACCGGCAATGATACCCTCCTCCTTCACCAGGAGTTTCGACTGCCCCTGCATGTCATCAGGTATGCAGCACAGCGTAGTATGATCGCCGTCGCCGATATCCTCAGCAAAAGCCAGATCTATTAATCTGTCTTCCAGTTCATCAACACTATACATATAATCTGTTTTACAATATTTATAGACAAAGATAGTCCTTTTTTTCGTAGTCTCCAAAATATTTCATGAAAACACATAAGAAACAGCTGCTTTTCCTTCATTTCGAAACGCCATGGCACCCAACGGCCCATCCACAACAGGATAAGCCTCTTTGTTCTCCACAGCGTCAGCAACAGGTAACCTAGAAGGCTCTCATCTGTCCTTTTTTGGTTCACTGGTAAATTCTTGACTTAAAGCAACTTA